>NZ_JAVKEW010000133.1:0-50131 GCF_040226375.1 Coleofasciculus sp. G2-EDA-02
TGACTTGACTACAGCAAAAGGGAAACTGCAAAGCATCAACTGGAAGTATTTCGAGCCAATCTGGAAAGCTGACGGTTATACTTATGTCCACAAAGGAAAGAAATGTCCATTGATTTAACGATTAGAGGAATAGCGATCGCGACTTGGGTGGCTAATTGCTGTAATAGCTCGATTTCTTCAGATTGCCAGTGTCGTTGACTACGACAGTGATGGACGATTAATAACCCCCAAACTTTTTCACCTAAGAGAATCGGCACGACTAAGTTGGCGATGACTTGGAAGGGTTTAAGTAACTGGAGATGACAAGGATGTAAACCTGCGGTATATATATTAGCGATCGCACTAACTCGACCTTGCTGATAGAGTTGAGCGTAGTCTTTGCCAAAACAGGGATCATGTAGGGTTGTATTCAAAACGCCTCTCCAGGGTTCCCCCACTGACTCGACAAGAATCTGCCCACTCCAGTCTGGATTGAAGCGGTAAATCAACACTCGGTCTGTTTCTAGGAATTGTCGCACCTCGGTGACGGTGGTGTCGAGAATTTCATTGAGTTCTAAGGATTTGTGAATCCGTAAGGCAATTGAGCCGAATAACCGTTCCCGTTGTTGCGCCGCGACGCGATCGCTGATATCTAGTAGAGTACCGAATAGTTTATACACCTGACCTTGGGTATTGAAAATCGGTTCTCCTTGGGCGAAAAGATGGCGGATAAACCCATCAGGGTGCAGGATACGAAACTCTAGTTGGCACGATTTCCCCCGAATAAGCTGGTGAACTGTTTTTTTCCAAGCCTTTCTATCTTTGACATGAATCGTTTGCCAATGTTCTCTTATGGTGGGTGTGGGTTGTCCTGGAGAGAGTCCATAAATGCGGAAGGTTTCATCGGACCAAGTGATGTCTTGGCTGGCTAAATCGAATTCCCAACTGCCCACATGGGCAACGTTTTGAGCTTGAGCTAGGTGGGTTTTCTCCTGCAAGAGTGCAGCTTGGGCTTTTTGACGTTCCTTGATTTCGGCTTCGAGTTGGGCTGTGCTGGGGATTGTCAGGGCTTGGGGAAGTAGTCGGACAAGTTCCCCGGCGGTGACTACGGAAATCAGAGCAGTCACGGCTTTTATCCAACCGGATACCCAGTAATTCGGATGCCAAAGCGTCCAGATTGCCATAATATGGGTCGTACCACAGGCAATGATGAACCCACTAAATAACAGGAAAATCCAGTTAAACGGGACATCGCTTCTCTTGGTGACAAAATAGGTTAGGGTTAGGGGAATGGAGTAATATGCCAATGCGGTGAGAAAATCAGAGATTAGGTGTAACCCAACTAATTCCGGCTTCCATAGGTAGCAATGTCCGTGGGGAATGAAA
Source organism: Coleofasciculus sp. G2-EDA-02 (assembly GCF_040226375.1). Taxonomy (NCBI): domain Bacteria; kingdom Bacillati; phylum Cyanobacteriota; class Cyanophyceae; order Coleofasciculales; family Coleofasciculaceae; genus Coleofasciculus; species Coleofasciculus sp. G2-EDA-02. Next base: position 1,366 of record NZ_JAVKEW010000133.1, read on the forward strand.
AATTCTGCCAATACCATGGTGGTGATAAAAAATTATTAAGAAAGATTATTAAAGTAGTAGATTCAAGGATTATGCCGTTATTTATACTCTACTCTTTCTCTATCCGGCAAACGGGACAAATCATTACTGTTAAGACTTCCCTATTCCCTGTTCCTTTTCCTCACCCTCATACTTATTCAGCAAGCCCTACTTCTTAAACGGCAAACGATAGGGGAAAAAATAACCGTAGATAAGCTGACAGAATAGCTTCTCCCCAAAAAACTGTCAATCCTGCACCTAAAGCTAGAAAAGGTCCAAAGGGCATCGGTTGTCGCCGATTCAGCCAACCCATCGCCATCGCACCGCCCCCAGCAAACGCCCCGACTGCACAGGCTAAAAACCCAGCTAATAGTAAATACTTCCATCCTAACCAAGCCCCCATCATTGCGGCTAGTTTGGCATCTCCTCCCCCCATGGCGGTTTGCCTAAAGATGATAGAACCGACTAGGGTGATGATGTCAAATAACCAAATTCCTAGAACAGCCCCGCCAATTCCGGTCATAAGTTGAGCCGATATATCTGAAAGTTGAGCCGTCTGGAAAAAAGCGAATCCGCCTTGAAAGACTATACCCACAACTAAGCCCGACTGGGTGAGCGAGTTGGGGAGTGTCATTGTATCTATATCAATTAAGGATAGGGCTAATAACCAGCTTAAAAATGTCCAATATCCTAGGGTTTCTATGCCCAAACTATATCGCCAAAATACCAATAAAAATAATAGTCCTGTGATTGCTTCGATTAGGGGATAACGCCAAGAAATGCGACTATGACAATGACGACAGCGCCCTTTTAACCACAGCCAACCCAGGATAGGGATATTCTCCCGCTTCCCTAGTTTATGTAAGCAATGAGGGCAACGTGAGGGGGGGAAAAGAATGGATAAATTGGCAGGTAGACGATAAACCACTACGTTAAGAAAGCTACCAATTGATGCGCCGAGGGTAAATACGATTAAAGAGGTTACGATGATAATTAAAGTATCCATATTTATTTCATTTTAATTTTTGACGATAGCGCAACCACGAACATGGCTATTCAGCTCTCCATAACCAGGATTTTGAATGGGGTTCTTCTGTTAATTTATGATTGGCTTGAATTCCTTGTTTCAAGGTTTCAGTGGGTCGATAAACAAATATGGGGAAAAATGTATCTGGAATTTCTGGAATACCAGGAGGTAAAACCATCTGGAGATGAACGTCTGGATTGAGGGAATGACTCAGAGAAAACATGATTCCCGGAATTTGATCACTAACTACTAGGGGATTTTTGGTTTGATTGACAATTTCAGCTACTTGAGGATTATATCGACTTTTACTATGACTTTTGTGCCACCACACCGGAAATTGGGCGCTGACGATACAGGAGAGAATACCACAAAACAAGAGTGCGATCGCACCCTGTTGCCAGCGCTTCAGATGCCTTGTCTTGCCGTTGATTGCGGTAGTTTTGGCTGCCATCAAATAAGCGACTGCTATCTGAATCCCTAAATAACTGGGAATGGCGTATCGGGTAATACTAGAACGACGCCCTCCTAAAATGACATCGGGTCCAATTAGGGCAATTCCGGTAACGCCAATTAAGGTGATAATAAACACCCAAGCGTTGAGGGGGGCTTTGCGATAAAGATAATAAAGCCCATAGCCGGCTAATAAAGCACTGAGGTAATGCAGTGGACTAAATGGACTGGTTCCTTGATTCACATCAAAGAAAATTCGACTCAAGTTTAATCCCCAAAATAAGGGTAAAAATCCTTCTCGATTCAAGTTAACTGAGGCGGTATTATCCACAAATTTGGAAAAATGGCTAATCACAATCCCTAGCCATGGTAAAAATAGGAGTAACCCGAATAGGGACGATAATAAATACTTCGTCAGCCGCCGACTCCAGCGTAACCCTTCAGTGACTAACATATAAATGCCATGTCCAATCGAAACGAATGCGGAGAAGGGATGAGTATAAAGTCCCAGCGCTACACTCACTCCGTAAATTCCCCAACTTAGTAAGGTTTTCAATCGCATTGCTCGCAATAACGCCGCACTTGATAATAAAATTGTTACCGTCCATAAACTATATTCCCTTGCTTCTTGAGCGTACAAGACATGGAACGGGGAAATCGCTAGAATAGCAACACCAACCCAATTTACTGTAGATAACCCAAAGAGTTCCCAACATAACCAGTACATACAAGGAAATGCTAGGAAACTGATTAATACGGATAAGCTGCGAATTGTGACAATTGAATCCGGAAAGATTTGCAACCAGAACCGTGCCATTAGATAATAAAGGGGGGAATGTTCTGGATTTCCGGCTAAGGCGTTAATCGTGTCATTGAGATTTTTTTCCGGTGTGGGATACTGATACTGCTCTAAGAAGGCTTTAACCGAAATCACCTCACCGTCGAAAGTCTGCTGGATGATTTCGGTTTGGGTATATCCAGAGATTCGCATCGAGGTCATCGTCTCATCGTACCAGTAAACCTTGCGATCGAGGTTGTATAAGCGGAAAAATATCCCTAGTACGATTAAGGCGATTGCTAAATTTCGCCATCCGGTTGGACTTAATGGTAATTTTTTTAACATCATTCATCAATCTCACCCACGCGCTTTATTATAGGATTAATTAGGCGTACCGTTTTAATTCAAGTCTGAAATCATTTCCTCACACCCTAACCTTAATTGGCATAATTCATTCAAAGAAAAACTTTATCAGATGTTTGATAACACTGATTTCGCTGAGTAAGCAGGAACGGTAGTGGTGGGGATTTGGCAGGTTATTCTCACTGATTTCACAGAGGTGTTAGTTCTCAATGGGGCTAAGGATGACAAGATGATTGCCCCCGGGTAAAAAAATGATTAGCTTATGGGAGGACTATTTCGTCGTCTGTGTCAATCTGTGTGCTTCACTATTTACTGTTCTATCTGTGCTATTCCGTCTGTGCAATCTGTGTTTTTGTCAAGTCTTGGTTATGATTTTTATCGAAACTTCGTAGATTATTCGGGAAAAGGGGTCAAAAATGAGCAATTATGACGTTTTGTTGAGACGAGACTCTGATTGGAAAATTTAAATATTTTTGGGAGGAAGGAATAGTATAAATTATCAAAACTTGACAATTTGAGCCAAAACGACATTGAGTCAAGCTACAGATATGTCAGTAGCGAAGGAGAAAGAGTAACGGGGTATGCTGTGAATCGTGGTTATTGCGATCGCGCTTAAATTTATTTGAAATTCGATTGAATTTAATGATTCATCAAAGCATATAATGTTCACGCTAACCTGCTGGCGTTAGGTTACTCTCCGAGAAGGCGAGAGCCTACGTCCCAAAGACCCAACCTACTTGCGTTGACATGCACCCGTTCCCCTATTCCCTGTTAAACAGTTCCCTGTTGCCTGAAAAATGGAAATTGAACGTTTTAAACTCTCAAAATCAGCTAAAGACCAACTCACTAAACTCAAACGCTATACTAAAATTGATCAGTGGAATATTCTTTGCCGTTGGGCGTTTTGCCGTTCTTTGGCGGAACCGACTCAACCTTCACCTGTCCCGATTCCGGCTGACTCGAATGTGGAAATGACGTGGCGGGTGTTTGGGGGTGAATTGGCTGATATTTTGTTAATTGCTCTAAAGCAACGCTGTCATAATGATGGTTTAGGGTGTGATAAGGATACTCTGACTAATCAATTTCGCCTTCATCTCCATCGGGGTATTGGGTATTTAGCGGGTGATCTAAGTATTAAGAAAATTGAAGATTTTATAGAAGTTGCTTTAACTCAAGGTAATTCTGAGCTGTAATTTCAGGGAGAAGGATTCTGGAACTTAAGCCTCAGCCAAATACTATCCGGAAACATAAAAACAAGTTTTCTTTCAAGGGACAGCGCGAGGCTTCTCGCCGAGAGAGCTAAGGCGGTTTAACTTAATGGTTTGTAGTAAGTGATGCGAAGGTTTATGGCGAAGGCAGCGCAACTACGAACAAGGTTATCTCTATTTATAGGGGTTTATAGGAGCGCACATTTTCCCATGATGAAATAGTACCTGAAATGACAGAAAAAGTCAAGGGGTTAGCCTTCATCTTGAATTCGCCTTGAAGAAAGGATAAGTGGGTGGGTTAAGAGGGATATATCTGCTTGATTAATTGAGTACCGTCTAACCCAATCTACAGGCGTAATCTAGCTAATTTGGTGGATTATATTTTGCTTGTAGTAAGGGATGCGAACGCTATCTTTTGTTGGGTTTCCTTGCGTTAACCCAACCTACAACCTATTCCACAATTTTAGTTGGGTCTACGCCACTACAGGTTAACCGGAGGTATCTCACTGTCGAGAAAAACAGGCGTGGACGAGGGAGAGACTGTTTATCCATAAGCACAAGTTAAAGTTACTATAAACTTATAGGCAATCGCTATTGTGGTTGTTTAGAATATCGGTTGACTAGATTATCGGTGAGTAGAGAATTCTCGCTGAGACTAGCGCGATCGCTCGCTCCTAATTCTAGCGGAGAAATTCGTTCATCGAGTCTTGATTCCAGGCTAGATGTTCGAGTTACGGTGAAATGATTTATTCTTTGAACCAAGAAATAAGGCTGATAAGGGAACCGCATCTCCTCAACAGGTATAAGACGTATCTACCGCAAAAATCCGGACAGGTATCACAGGTTTGGGTAAGTAATAGCGTATCACTGTCAATGGCACGATATGTCTATTTCAGTTTTCAGCATTTTAGTTTAACCATCACAAAACCTGTCACCAAAGAATTATCAAGTTTAGGGGAATCTACAACGGTGATGACAGCTTACCGTTCAATTTATAGCGCTTTAACAAAAGCGTAGTAGTCAGCAGTAAACCGCAACCGGAATGTCCTCTTTTCAGGACTTCGCTCACCCCCCTATAGAGATACCTATGACACAAAAATCATTGCTAGAAATCTTTGAGTATATTTTCTTAGCGGGTTCCGCTGTCGGAACTGTTGTAGCGACGACATCTCAGCAGGTTGCTTATGCAGCAACGCCTTTAACAGTAGCGTTGGCTCTGAACCTGGTTAACCGACGCAATATGGTACAGCAGACACAGGATAACACCAGAAGTGCGATCGCAGAAACGTATCAAATTATTCAATCGCTCCATCAGCAAGTCCAAGTTATCCCCACTCTTAATACTCAACTCAACAGCTTAGACCAACAATTTAATGCTCGACCAGAGAAAACGGCGATTGAGGATCTAAAAGCCTCGCTGACTGAGCTAACAGAGCAATTTAAGCAACTTACCCAACACTTTAATACTCGTCCCGAACTGCAAACCATTGAGCAGTTGCAAACCAGAGTCGCTCAATTCACAGAACAGTTTAATACCCTCAGCACCAACTTTGCTCAGCTATCGACTGAGCCAGAGGTAGACTTGAGTCGTATTGAACAAGCCATTTTTGAGCTGACGGAGCAATTTAGCCAACTCTATCAACAATTCCATAGTCGTCCGGAACTTGAGGATATTGAGCAATCTCAGATTGCTGTGGCTCGACTCAATGAACAACTCAATAGGATTAATATTCGCCTTGAACAGTTACCGGCTGCATCTGAGGTAGACTGGAGTCATCTTGAAGGCGCGATCGCACAAATTACTACTCAAGTTGAAACCTTAACCACTCAAGTTAACACCCAACCCACCGCAACAACTGATCTCACCGGGGTAGAAGCCGCACTCTCAGAACTTACTGAAGAATTTAGCCAACTCCAGCAACAATTCCAGACTCGTCCCGAACTGCAAATTATTGCACAACTGACGGAGGAACTCGAAACCCTCAGCCATCGCCTGGATCAGCTTCCCACAGCACCAACCGCCAACTTAAACGGTTTTGAACCCGTTATTGCACAGATTACCAGTCAGATCGAAACCTTAACCGCACGAATTAATACCCTCCCCCTCTCCGGTGAAATTGACTTCACCGACATAGAAGAAGCGATCGTGCAAATCCACGGTCAGATTAATACAATCCAGCAACAATTCCAGAATCGACCCGAACTGCTAATTATAGAGCAATCCCAAGCCACGATCGCGGACGTGAGTGAGGAACTCGAAACCATTCGCCATCGCCTGGATCAGCTTCCCACAGCACCAGCCGCTGAGTCAAGTGCGATCGCGGATATCACCGAGCAACTGGAACTCTTAACGACTCAAGTGAACACCCTATCCCCAATTTCCGACGGGGATTTACAGGGGGTAGAAAATGCGATCGCGGATATCACCGAGCAACTGGAGAGATTAAGCACCAGAGTTGATCAGCTTCCCTTAACCTCAGCCGCCGAAGCCACAGACTTCAGTGAAATCGAAGCCGCCATTATTGATATTAATCAACAACTGAGCCAACTTGATCAACAATTTAACACCAGACCCGAACTAGAAACCATCGAGCGATCGCAAACTGAAATTACCCAGCTTGCTGAAGAATTTGCCATCCTCAATAGTCGCCTTAACCAACTCCCGACTCCTTCACAGGAGGGGGTAGAACAGGTGATTGGGGAAATTAGGGTGCAAATTGAAACCCTAAACCAACGGCTGGATCAACTTTCCCTCCCCTCCCCAACCGATGTCAGTCACTTAGAACAAGCCATAATTGACATTACCGAACAAATCGACAGCTTAACCAGCCAAGTCAACACCCTATCTGCGGTTTCAGACACTGAGGTATTTGACGCAGAAGACACCCTGTCTCAAATCCAAAGTCAGATAAACACACTCAATCGACAGTTCCAGAATCGACCGGAACTTCCAGAACTTGAGCAGACTCAAAGTGCGATCGCGCAACTGAGTGAGGAACTTCAAACCCTGAGCATCCGCCTGGATCAGCTATCAGCAGCGCCAGAGGGTGATGGTAGTGTCACTGAACAAACCCTTGTTGAGATTACAGGTCAAATCGACACCTTAACCGAACGGGTAAATACCCTCTCCACTCCCACAGAAACGGATTTGAGTGGGGTAGAAACCGCGCTTTTTGAACTCACTGAACAAGTTAGCCAGCTTCAGCAACAGTTCCAGAATCGTCCGGAACTCCAAGAAATCGACCAATCTCAACGTGCGATCGCGCAACTGAGTGATCAACTCGAAACCCTCAGCACCCGCTTGGATCAATTACCTATTGTCCCAGAGGTAGACGTAAGTGCGACAGCACAAACCCTTGCTGAGATTACCGATCAAATCGACACCTTAACCGAACAGGTGAATAGCTTATCCACTCCCACAGAAACAGATTTGAGTGGTGTCGAAGCCGCACTTTTTGAACTCACTGAGCAATTTAGCCAACTCCAGCAACAGTTCCAGAATCGTCCTGAACTCCAAGAAATCGACCAATCTCAACGGGCGATCGCTCACTTGAGTGAACAACTGGATACTCTGAGCATCCGCCTAACTGAGTCACCCACTGTCCCAGAAGTAGACTTGAGTGGGATTGAACAAACCATTATTGAGATTGCTGAGCAGATCGAAACCTTAACCGAACGAGTGGATACAATCAGCACTCGCCTGGATCACTTACCCACTGTCCCAGAGATAGACTTGAGTGGGATTGAACAAACCATTGCTGAGATTGCTGAGCAGATTGAAACCTTAAGCGAACGAGTGAATACCCTATCCACTCCAAGAGAAACAGATTTGAGTGGGGTAGAAGAATCACTTTTTGAGCTCGCTGAAGAATTTAGCCAACTCCAGCAACAGTTCCAGAATCGTCCTGAACTCCAAGAAATCGACCAATCTCAACGGGCGATCGCTCACTTGAGTGAACAACTGGATACTCTGAGCATCCGTTTGGATCAATTACCGACTGTACCAGAGGTAGACTTAAGTGCGACAGAACAAACCCTTGCTGAGATTACCAGTCAAATTGAAACTTTAACCGAACGGGTGAATACCCTATCCACTCCCACAGAAACAGATTTGAGTGGGGTAGAAGAATCACTTTTTGAACTCGCTGAACAATTTAGCCAACTCCAGCAACAGTTCCAGAATCGTCCTGAACTCCAAGAAATCGACCAATCTCAAACCGTTATTGCTCGTCTGAGTAAACAACTGGATACCCTCAGCACTCGTTTGGATCAATTACCCACTATACCAGAGGTAGACTTAAGCGCGACAGAACAAACCCTTGCTGAGATTACCGGTCAAATTGACACCTTAACCGAACGGGTGAATACTTTATCCACTCCCACAGAAACGGATTTGAGTGGTGTCGAAGCCGCACTTTCGGAACTCGCTGAAGAATTTAGCCAACTCCAGCAACAGTTCCAGAATCGTCCTGAACTTCAGGATATGGAGCAATCGCAAATCGTAATTGCTCAACTAGCTGAACAACTGGAGACGCTGAATAGCCAGCTTAACGAAATTTCAGCCGCGCCAGAAGTAAACATGATGGAGATCGGATCAGCGATTATCGATGTTCACAATCGCCTCGATGAGCTAACGGCGCGTTTCGAGGAACTTCCGGGGATACCCGACATTGAACCCAATCAGGTAGCACCCACCCTCTTCGATTTAGTAGAAGAGGAGATCGTTTCACCGCCACCCCCCATACCTACAATTCCTGCGGTAGAACAAATTGAGCAACTTCCAGAAAATGAAGCCATAGCACCGCTTACGGATAAGCTTAAATCCCTGAACCAACAGTTCCACAATCAGCCAGCTACCCAAGCCGTTGAGGGATTAAAGATGATGCTGATCCAGTTAACGGATCAGATCAATATCATCACATCTCGTTTAGGTGGTTTGCCAACGACACCAGAGATTGATCTGAGTCAGTTAGAAACAGCGATTACAGAGGTTCATGTTCAACTCGACGCCTTCAGTCAACAGCTCAATGATCGACCAGAAGTCCAAGCCATTGAGCAATTACAAGAGGCGATAAATCAGCTTGGCGAGCAGATTTGTACTACCTTGGTGCAGTTAAATGAGAAATCAATGTCTGCTAAGGAAAAAGACGACGCTCTCAAGGACATAGATTTTCAGTTGGATGCAATGGAGTTGTGTCTAGAGAATTTACCAATGCTGGCTGAGTTAGAGTTCAGTGGGGTTGAAGCCGCGATCGTCGCGATCGAGGAACAGCTTGATAGTTTAACCCAAACCATCGCCGAGAATCAAGCGATGCTCTTTGAAGTTGATCTCAGCGGTGGAGAGGAGGCGATCGAAGATATTAATCGTCAGATTGAGGCGCTCAATCAAAAAATCAGTTCCCAATTGGATAAAGCAACGATTAAACAATTAGAAGGCGCGATCGTTCAGCTCAAAAAACAGCTTGAGGCGGTAACGTTTAAGCTAGAAACTTTGCCCGTGGCTGCGGATGATATTGACTTCGGTGCTGAAGAACCAGACATCTCTGATTTCCAGTGGTGATTGGTGATTGGTGATTGGTGATTGGTGATTGGTGATTGGGCGAAGATTGGGCGAAGCATTCGCGTTTAAATTTGAATAGAAAACCGATAGATCTGGGCGCGAATGCTTCGCCCCTACGCTGTCACCACCTGGGTAATAAATGTCTCCACTAATGGGACTTGGAACCGATAACAAGGAATACCTAATTTATACCAAATCCGGGTTGATTACCCCCTCTATAATCCAGTCCGCGCAGGCGGACGAAAGTTTGTGTAGCTGCGACTTCCAGTCGCCCAGGCAAAAAGTGGTGAGTCGGGGCGGGTTTAGTCACATCCATTGTGCAACCGAAAAGATAGTAGTGAAACCCGCCCCGACACAGGCGCCATGTCCAACTAGCGAAGCGGAGGATCAATGTCGTGAAACGTCAGATTTGCCTGGGTATCTTAAAGGAAGAAACGGAAAAATTCAGTCTAGTTTAAACGGTTCTAATAAATGAATTCCATCTAATACTCGCACCAGCCAAGAATTAAATTGTACAATATTCTTGACCCCTAGCCAGTAAACGACAAACCCCGCTTTAACTAACTCATAACTGAGCTTATCGACTTGGTAGTGAGGGGCTTCACCGTAGAGAATAAATCCGGGCTGAACACCCCAGATCAGGGCTAGGGTTTTGGCTTGGTCAAAATCTAGGGCTTCGTAGTGACTCGGTAATAGAATATGTTTGCCGTTTAAGAGCAAACCCACTCGACCATCGTACTGCACACGAATCCATTGGTCTTTTGGAGGAATCCATTGGAAAAATTCCTCAATAGCCCACTCGTCTAGAAGGGTAGAGTTTGTGTAAGACATTGGACTAGATGTATCGCTTTGTAGCTTAGATCACTATTGTATTGCGGTCATCCGAAAAATGTATTACACCTTGACAATCGGTAACACAGGTAACAGCCAAAAAAGAAGTTTTATGGCTAGCGCCATGTCGCCTCTGTAAAATAAGCTGGGTTCGTAGTAGGCACTAAGCGTGCCAGAAGCGCTTGAGCACTTGCGACAAACCTAGGTAAGAGTACTTATGGCATTACCTCACCGCATCCTAATCGGTGAGCTCTCTAAGTGTCAACTTTGATCGCCCCCCTGTCGCCAGCTAGCTGGAGAATAGCCAAAGCCGCGCGATCGCACACGCCTACGTCCCCCAATAGCTCACGCATTTGTTGATAATTTGTCAGGGTTTGTTGACGTTTTTGGGGATCGAACAAAAGTTCCATAGCTTCTCGAACCAGATTTGCTGGGGTAGCATCCTCTTGCAATAACTCTGGCACAATTGAACGCATCACCACTAAGTTTGGGGGTGACATGAAGGGAATGGAAAACTTGAGGAAAGTACGGGCAATCCAGTAAGTCAACGGACTCACACGATAAAATACCACCTGGGGAACATTCATAAGCGCCAGTTCCAAATTCACTGTACCTGATTTGGTAATCGCTAAATCGGCTGCTGCTAATACCTGGTGAGTTTGCTCACTCACCAAGGTAGCCTGAAGCCCATAGTCTTGTATCGCGGCTTCAATCGGTTTTCGATAGGCTTCTAGAGATAAGGGAATCCAAAAGATCGGGGATTTGTCATTCGTCCTTTGCTCTCCAGCTCCCTCTGCTCCCCCTAGAAGGGCGGGTTTAGTCAAGTTATCGGTTTGGCGCAAAATGTTATCCGTCAAACCCGCCCCTACACCCCCGGCTTTCTGTGCTCCCCCAGCTCCCCCGGCTCCCCCGGCTCCCCCAGATCCCTCTGCTCCCCCAGCTCCCCCAGCTCCCTCTGCTCCCCCTGCTCCCCCTACACCCCCAGCTCCCCCTGCTCCCCCTACACCCCCAGCTCCCCCCAATAACTTCCCTTGAAGCTGCTGGGCGGCGGAAAAGATAATGGGCATCATGTATTTGATTTCTTGATGTCTGGAGGCGGGTAAAAGCGCGATCGCAGTTTGGTTGGGTTGAATCCCTAGCGCCGCCCGTGCTTGCTCACGACTCGGATAAGATTGGATGCGATCGACCAGGGGATGACCCACCCAATGGACAGATGCGCCTTTTTTTTCAAAATAACGGGCTTCTTCGGGAAATATCGCCAAGAGTTTGTCGGTCATTTCCACAATTGTGGCTGTATTACGGGGAGAGAGTGACCAAACCCATTCTTGAGGGGCGATGTAATACACCACAGGAACTTGGGAAAGCTGACGCTGAATAAATTTGCCAATACCGAGATTGGGTCCCATATAGTCAATGAGTACCACCAAATCTGGGGGATTGTGTTGAAGATACTGTTTAGCGCGACGCTGGATGGTTAAGGTTGGCAGAAAAAATGGCAAAGATTCTAATAGTCCGACTGAGCCAATCCCTGTAGTATTTCCTAATAATGTGGCACCGGAAAGCGCCATTTTTTCGCCCCCTAATGCCACAATGTTTAAATCCAATCCTTGGTGCGTGGCTTGACGTTTCAGGGCGTCAATTAGCATTGCCCCTTGCAAATCACCAGAGACTTCACCCGTACTGATAAAAATTGTTTTTTTAGTCATTCGTCATTTGTCATTTGTTATACCAAATCTCAGTTAGCCATCCCCGTTATAATTTAGTCCTTGTCAAGCGGACTTTGTTTGTGTAGCAGCGATTTTAATCGCCATGGCTTCACCTGGGTTGGGGCGGGTTTAGTTGCATCCCTTGTGAGGCGAGAAACGATAATAGTAAAACCCGCCCCTACACACTCCTCGAAGGTCATGAAGCGTCAAAACTCTCCCCTGTCTTGGCTATGATGAAAACGACGACCCGGAATGGAACCACGCCGTCCAGCTAATTGCGATCGCTCTAAGAATAGGCGTAGGTGCTGTACCTGTTCATGGTCAGATATTAGATTGAGTTGTTCTAGGGCTTGATTGAAGGTGTAATCGGAACGGTAGAGCATCCGGAATGCCTTTTTTAGGTCTTCTAGGGATTCGGCACTTACTCCTGCTCTTTTGAGACCAACTAGATTGAGCGATCGCACTCGTGCGGGGTTGCCTTCTACTAACATATAAGGGGGTACATCCCGGTCAATGCGACTCATTCCTCCTACCATTGCCAGACGCCCAATGTGGACAAATTGATGAATGCCTAAAACGCCACCAATGGTTGCTTTTGATTCAATATGAACATGTCCGGCTAAAGCAACGCCATTGGCGATAACCACTGAGTTTTCCAACACGCAATTGTGGGCGACGTGAACATAAGCCATTAACAGGTTACTATCCCCAATAACCGTAGCTTCTCCCGCACCCGTTGCTCGATTAATGGTGACATATTCCCGAATCCGATTATCATCACCAATCCTGACCCAGCTTGGTGCGCCATCATATTTTAGGTCTTGCGGCTCCAAGCCAATCGCTGCCCCGGGAAAGATTTGGTTTCTCGCGCCAATTTCCGTCGGTCCTTCTAGAACCGCATGAGCCCCAATCTTCGTCTGTGAACCCACTTTTACATTATCACCAATGACCGCATAAGCACCAATCTGAACTGTGGGATGCAGTTGGGCGCCAGGGTGGATTACAGCAGTAGGATGAATCAGTGTTGTTGCCATATAGCGATCCTATTTAAGTCGTGAACATGCTAGTGAGTCAAAGGAACTCGGAACAGGGGACATGGGACAGAAAATTTCCCAACTTATCTATAAGCTGTGAAGTTAATATAATCAAAATCGCTCCTAGAACTTCTCAAAAACTGTAACACCAGTCACCTCACAGACTAATAAGTCACGTCTGGAAGATGACTTTTTGTCACCGCGTCTTGTTGCCATTTTGAGAGTGGGAATTATCCCTAGCGATCGCAGACTAAATTTCAGGTGTGATCATCTATGCTGACGCCCGTATTTTACAGTGCGGCAGGAGTAAGAACTCCAGTAGCGCTAACCCGAATTTGGGATAGCGCAGGTGCAATTTATTCGACCAGAGAAAACATCAATTCCCCTTCGGCAACTCGCTGATCATCAACGACTGCACGAGCTTGCATCTTTCCAAAACGACGGCGCTTGACTGACACGAGTTCCGTTGTCATCACCAGTTGATCACCAGGTACGACAGGACGACGAAAACGAACCTTGTCAATGCCGGCAAAAACAAACAAGGCGTCATCCATATCAGCCATTTGTTTTAAAACAATGCCACCAACTTGAGCCATGGCTTCAACAATCATTACCCCTGGCATCATTGGGCGTCCCGGAAAATGTCCTTGGAAATAGGGTTCATTAAAGGTGACATTCTTGATGCCAACAGCTAGCTTTCCCGGAACATATTCAATAATGCGGTCAACTAAAGCAAACGGATAACGATGGGGCAGGATTTTATGAATGTCTTCAACCGTGAAAATTGTTTTGGTTGATGACTCAGACTGGGCTGGGTTGGCATTTTCAGTGGAATCATCGTGAGTGTTAACGTCAATCAAGGTAGACATGAGTAAATTAGGATAAAAATGAGTACCAGTGAGCGGCGGATGAGCAGTGACCCGTTGACCCGTTGAGTGAATCTGTAAACTCATCCATAGTTTAAGCGGATTTAATCGTGGTCACTTATTTTCGCGCCCGCTGCACGAGTAACTTGGATGAGCTAGCGTTCAGTTGTCAGTCGTGATCAATTGCCGATAACGGCTGACGATTGATGACTAACATTCCAAGCGCCGATTTGTCGAGCCAGTAATCTCGCCAATTGAATATGCAGATTGTGACTGGCTTTGTAGGCGAGGAAGTGAGCGACAGGAAATTTCCCCAATAAACTCAAATCCCCTACTAAATCTAAAAGTTTATGACGCACTGGCTCATTTGAAAATCGCAAAGGTGGATTCAACCATCCGTGATCGTCGCAAACTAAGGCATTATCCAAGCTACCGCCTTTAATTAAACCGCGATCGCGTAGCTGGTCAACTTGGTTGGCTAAACCAAAGGTTCGCGCCGGTGCGATCGCCTCCGCAAAATGCTCTTGTTCCGGTGTCCAGCTATACCATTGATTGCCAATGGCTGGGTTATCAAAATCAATGCCGTAGGTAAATCGGGTGATCGGTGCGGGTAAGGCGGCGACAAAGGCATCGTCTCGACAAACCCAGATGGGTTCCCCAACAAACATCGGGGAAGCTAGAGGAGATAGAGGAGACGAGTTTTGGGGACATTCACTCTCCACAATCCCTACCTCCTGAATCGCTCTCACCCAAGCCAGCGCCGAACCATCCAACAGGGGAACTTCTGATCCATCAATTTCAATACAAGCATTGTCCACTCCACTCCCGGCGAGGGCGGCGAGTAGGTGTTCTACTGTCCCTACTGTGACATCTGAGTCGGAGGAATTGATAAAATTATCACAATTTTCAGCCTTCAATTGGGTAGAAAGCATTGTGCCAGAGACAGCCTCCACTCGCGCTGGAATCACAGGCTTCTCTGGCAGGTCAACTCGAACAAAATATCGTCCCGTCCCGGCTTCAGCAGGCAAGAGGCGAACAGTGGTGGTGATCCCACTGTGCAATCCAATACCTGATCGTTCAAAATTAGCACCCAAGGTGTAGTTTGTCATTTGTCATTCGTCATTCGTCATTTGTCATGGGGGAACTGTTGTTTTTTGCGTAGGGGCGGGTTTTACTACATCGTTTCTTATCTCACAAAAGATGTAACTAAACCCGCCCCGACTGAGAGAGTCAAAACTGGTTCATTAAAAGCGTTCTCCAATACCGAAGTGGAGACGGCTTTCTCCGTCATCATTAAACCCATAATCCACACGAATCGGACCTAGGGGGGATTGGACTCGGATACCAACCCCGAAACCAAAGCCACTACCGGGTTTATCACGAACGATCGCAGGTTCACCAGGTACATCATCACCTGTACCTAAATCGCTGGCAAAGTCAGCAAATAAAGCACCGCCGACTACAGAGATAATCGGAAAACGGTATTCTGCGGTTGCTTGAATAAAGCTGCGACCTGAACCCACTTCTCCCTCATCGTAACCGCGCACTGAGTTACTACCACCCAGAGAAAAGGCTTCGTAGGGGGGTAAGTCTCCGAGCGCGGTTCCAGCTTGTAGATTAAAGGCGAGGGCTTCGGCGCCTTCGGTGAAATTGGTAAATTCTACGGGTAAATAGTAACTGTAGCTACCGCGCAGGCGACTGAGCAAGATATTCCCTTGACCGATGGGAATCGTCTGTTCGACTCCGAATCTGAGTAGAGAGCCACTTGTCGGTCGCAGAGGATTATTGCGGCGATCGCGCACAGCACCCAGTTGTAGGGTCAACAGGTCGTCTTTACCCTCTCCACTGAAGCTTAAATCGTTACCCAATTCATCCTCTGGACTCAAGTCACCATCAGAGTCTCGAATCGACACGTTTTGATATTCAAATCCGGCTGATGCTGTCCATTCAGAGCGCCGATAGAGGTCACGGGATAATGGACGAGTAAAGTTGATTCCACCACCAGTACGAACCACACGGGGGCGGTCACCATTTTCCAGTTCGACCTCAGGATCACCGCCGTCGAAAATCAGGGAAATCGAGCGGCGTCGGAAGGCATTCACCGTGTAGGATGTGCGGAAGGGATCACCAGCAATCCAAGGGTCTGTAAAACGAAGGTCAAACAGTAGGGCGCGTTCTCCCACCTGAAATTCTGCTCCGAGGGTTTGATTATTACCACCCAGGTTTTGCTGCTGATAGCTAACCGTACCAAATAAGCCACTGGCAGAGCTGACTCCCGCCCCAGCCGCCAGGGAGCCTGTATTTCTCTCAATCACATCCACCACAACCACAACTCGACGGGGGTCAGTTCCCGGAGCAAAGGAAAGGCGCACGTCATCAAATAGTCCTAGACCAAAAACTCGTCGCAAATCCCGTTCAGCAATTTCGCGGTTAAACACATCACCCTCATTGAGTTGCATCTCGCGGGTGATGATAAAGGGACGGGTGCGTCCACCAATAGGTTCGTCCCCTTCCGTGAGTAAGCGAATTTGTTGACCCTCGTCATCCAGTATTGGTTCTCCCTCTTCATCGAGATAGCGGACTGCAATCTCTTCAATCACGCCTTCTGCCACAGTCAAGGTGACAATGCCATCATCGTTGATATCTGAGGCATCAACGACTTGAGCTAGGTCATACCCCTGTTCTTCATACCATTCGTTTAACTGTTGAACGCCTTGTTGTAGGTCATTCAGGTTAAGAATCTCACCATATTGCTCTTGAAAAATAGTATCAACCACCTCTTGAGGCAAAACCCGCGCCTCGGCTTCTATGGGAACAGTATTCACCGCAACCTGACGCAGTACAGGGTTAGGTTCAACGACAAAGGTAATCCGCACGCCCAAGGGGGTATCTTCGGGTATAACGTCCACACTTCTGAAGAAACCTGTAGCAAAGACGGCATTTACATCTTGCTGTAACTGAGAGCGAGTTGTTGCTAATCCGGGTTGGGTGCTAATCGCTCGAAAAATCTCGTTTTCTAGTTGTTCTTGCGGTCCGGTGTAATCCTGGAAGTTAATGAAGACTTCTGATACGAGAACTCGTGGTTCTGGCTGATTGGCGGGCGGCGTTGGTGAGTCAGTTGGGGGGACTTGAACTTGGACAGTTAAGGGAGGGGTAGGGGTTACCGTTGGTGCTGCTGTGGCATGGACGGCTGGATGATTTAAAGTGGGGGGTTTAATGGGTGTTAATTGGGTCGAACTTACCTCAATGGGATGAATAGCTGGGTTCTCTAGAATCGGCTTAGAGGTGGATTCTGTATCACTTCTAGGATCGACCTGAATCGAATGAATAGCTGGATTTTTATGAATGGGCTGGGAAGTAGATTCTGTCTCACTTCCAGGACTCTCTTGTACCCCATCGGTCGTTTCTATCACCGTTTGATCAGTTGTTGCTTCGGGGTGTTCTGGCGTCCCCGTTTTCTCATGTTCTCTTAACCCATCCTGTTGACTGCGGTCAAATACCAGGATGGGTGGGTCAGTCGTTTGCCCATGGCTAGGGGAGTTCGATAAACCGATGCTAGTTGTTACAGCGAGAATTGCCGTTAATAAAGGAGATAAGCGCATGATCCTCAGATTTTTTGACACGTCCACACACCACGTTGATTGCAAGAATTGCGATCAGCTGTTATCTGTTGTCCACTGCTTGTTAATGAGTTAAGGGATTGGCTGCTTAACCAGCTCGGTTAAGTTGATCGAGTAGCTTTAAACCTAAGCAGTCATCACTGAACCGATACAGGAAAAAATACCAGGATTTTTATCACCTAGCTTACTCTTGAGCAATTAAGTCTCCCAAGCCCAGCGCAGCTTCCTATACCCACCTGTTAACAAGCGTCAGAAAAACGCAGACACCCTAAACCTTACAGCCTTTTGCTCTGTGCCTTCTGCCTGCTGCCTTCTTGGGCTAGCACTCGCTCTAGAACTTGCTGATAGGCTTGTTCTACCTGTCCTAGATCCCGACGAAAGCGATCTTTGTCCATGACTCGCTGTTGAGGATCGGTTTCTCCTTGGTTCCACAAACGACAGGTATCGGGGCTAATTTCATCGGCTAAGAGCAACTGTTGGTTGGTATCAATGCCGAATTCTAGCTTAAAGTCCACCAGGGTAATACCGCAGCGCTGGAAAAAGGCAATGAGACTCTGGTTGACTTGCAGTGCCAGTTGTTCTAGCTGGTTGACTTGGTCGGGGGTTGCTAGTTCTAGGAGTAATAAGCGATCGCGCGTTAGCAAGGGATCTCCTAATTCGTCCTTCTTATAGTAAAATTCCACGAGGGGCTTGGGTAGGACTTTGCCCAGGGGTAATCCAGTTTGTTGACACAGACTCCCGGCTGCAATGTTCCTCACCACCACTTCCACGGGCAAAATTGTCACTCGTTTGACCCGCATCTGGTTGGGGGTGGGACAGTCGATGAAATGGGTACAAATGCCTTCAGATTCCAGAAACTCAAACAAGTGCGCCGCGATCGCGCAATTCATTTCGCCTTTGCCCACAATTTGACCTCGCTTTTGGGCATTAAAGGCAGTAGCATCATCTTTGTAGACGGTTAAGAGAATCTCTGGGTCTTCAGTCGGATAAAGGATTTTGGCTTTGCCTTCGTATAGTTTTTGCGGTTGAGACATAATCAGGGTTTACTCCATAGAATCCTCAACTATAATCTTTGATGGAGTTGAGGATCGTTCAATCAGGATAGTACATAACCAGGAAGGCTCTCTCGTACTTAGGGTGATCAGGAAAAGTTATTACATCCGGTTAAAGGCTGGCTGGATCAGGCATTTCCTGTTAAACCTTCATCTAAGCTCCCCAAGAGGATCTCACTGAAATCTTTGATGAGCATGATCAGAGGAATTGCCAGGGATGGGTTTAAGATAGTTCCGGATAAGTTCAAATATTTTCGGTTACCAAAAGCAGACAAAACCCACTCAAGATCACTAAAATAGTAAGTAGTGGGAGTCTAAACAATTTGTACCATCAATTATTTGAGTCAGATGAGGGTGGCAAACGTCTGAGAAGCTGTCCTTGCATTTTTGTACTGACTAAAAGGACTAGACTAGACCCAAGACCCACCGATGAGGGGTTGACTCCTGAGTGTTGATCTACGATCACACTTCGCTTATGGGAAATTTGCGCCGCGTTAGTCCCAGCACGGCTTCTGGTGAGACAGTATGTCACCAAGCTGATTCCTGTCATGTGCCAAGGAAAGGATGGGATCAATACCGTGAAGTTTTTTGAGAAATAGGGGGGAACTAGATTGTAGTTTATCGACAATAGCTTTTCTAGGAGAGCCAAATGACCAATCGAGATGAGTTTTTCTATCCGCACAGTCGCTATTACGGCGATATCAAGCCAGAAAATTTGGTGTTTAATGCCAATTTACAACAATTCGCGCAACAGGTAAACTACATCTGCAACTTAGAAACAGCAGGTAAAGTTGAACCTGAAGCAGCATATAAACAAATTAAAGATTTGTGGCATAGGTTAAGACGAAGTAAACAAGAATTGGCAGTTGGTCAGCATCCTTTCCATCGGGATGATAGGGGGAAATAACCTGTAGGGGCGACCCGCTTTCACTAATGAACAATTGTATCCATTTAATGAACTCGGGTCACCCGTTTAGGGTTAAAGTCGGGAACACGGGAATTTTGGACATAATGTTTAATCTAATCCTGACTAATTCGCTAAATTCTTCTAAAACAGAGACGTTCCAGCGGAACGTCTCTACAATAATTGAACCCTAAATCCCCGCATGACCTAACGCTAACCCTGCAACCAGCATCCCCAGAACCAAAAACGGTTGAGCGCTGGCTTGATATTTGACATCATTTTCCAGGGGCGATCGCAGAAAATACATATCCTGAAATGTAATCTGAGGCACAATTAACAGCAACAGGATTGCCGCATAGAGATTTTGATGAATGCTAATTAAATACCCGGCAATCCCCGCTTGAAAAATATCAATCATCAGCACACAAATCCAAGCCGCCGTACCCACACCAAACATAACCGGAATCGATTTCAGCCCTAATTGGCGATCGCCTTCCACACTCTTAAAGTCATTCACCACGGCAATTCCTAAACCTGCCAGACTATAAATCAGGGTGAGAATCACAATCGTCCAATTCAGATCCCCAAATAAAGCATGACCTGCCCACCAGGGAAGGGCAATATAACTGGCACCCAGGGCATAGTTTCCCAGCCAGCCATTCTTTTTCAGCTTCAATGGCGGCGCTGAGTAAATATAAGCGAGGAACGCCCCAAAAAGCGTTAAACAGGTTAAAGTGGGAAACTCATGACCCACCCATCGATCTAACCCATACGCCACGCCGATACCCGCAACCAATAGCAAGACAATCTGAGTCACAACTTGGGGCACCGAAATTGCCCCAGAAGGAATCGGGCGGTAGGGTTCATTAATCGCATCCAATTCGCGATCATAGAAGTCATTCAGGGTTTGAGTATACCCCGCCATCAACGGACCAGATAGTAACATACACGTCACCGCTCTCAGGATATCTTCCGGTGTCCAAGTATATCCACCGCCCGACGCTGCGCCACACACAACCCCCCAGATTAGGGGAATCCAAGTAATCGGCTTCATTAACTGGAGACGAATTTTCCAGATAGATTTTTCACCCGGAGCGGCACCTTTCATCCCTAGGAGTTGCCGGGTTTTAGCACTTCGATCTGTTGATTCGGTTGAGGGAGAGTTAGACATTTTAGTATTGAGTTTTGAGTGTGTAGGGGCGGGTTTAGGGATTTGCTTATTGGTATTGATGGTAACATTTGTACAAAACCCGCCCTAACCGATACGTAGAGGCAGGTTTAACTATTATCGTTTGAAATGGTGCGTTACGCTCCGCTAACGCACGATGGCGGCGTGACACAGCTAAAATTGTGGAATAGATTTGACCTTTAAACCGGGCGCACGCCGTGCGCCCCTACAATGCTAATCCACCAATTAAGGTGTGCCACACCACTACCCACCCTACCCACCCCGACATAAGACATAAGACATAAGACAATCAGAACGAAATAATTAAATGTCGATCTTGGAACTTTGCCCCTTTCACAGATTGACCGCTCAGTTGGGGAGGTAGCCAAATATTACGCCGCTGATCGCCTGCTTCGATCGTCACCTCCGGGCCATATTGGGTGAGTTTCACCTGCTTTTTGTCAAAGCCCGGTAAAAACAAACTGACTTGACGATTTGCTACATCTATGCTAATAGATTTAGGCATTTGCACCGCTTGTTTAAAATCAGGCAGGGCATCAATTAACGGTTGCCAGTCAGCGCTTGTCGATAACTGGGGCAAGGCGCTAACCGTTAACGGGGCAAATTCAGTCGCTAAAGTTTCCGTTGCTGGAATTTGGTTCAACAGAACCCCCCCCACCGTCAGATTAACCTGCTGGGCGCTACCCCAGAAATATTTGGCAGTCGCGAGGGCAGCCGTATCTCCTGTCGTCACTAAATAAGCCGCCACCCGATTCGGATCAGCCACAGCGTTTTTGCCCTGCTCCAACATTTGGTTAGTTTGCTGAGTCGGTTTTTGGGCAAAATCGTCGGGTGTCCAGGTCACATTGAGAATAGCGCTGGTGACGGGCTGGATAAATGGGGAAATCGTTTTACCCAAATCCGACTCGGTAAAGATTTGGCGAAAGCGGCGAAAATACCAACTGAGAATTTCTGGCATGCCCAGCATTCTCAGAGTGGCTTGGTCGCCGCTGCCATCGTAGATAATCACATCATACTCACCACTGCCATCGTATTCACGAATCTCATTCAAGGCTAAAGCACTATCCATACCCGGTAAAATGCCCAGTTCTTGACCATAGACATTTTTCAGCGTTGGCGATCGCAAATACTGTGCTTCTAGCTTTTTCACCTCTTCCCAGCTACGTTCGAGGAGGAGGGTAGACTGAAGCTGAACTGCTTTCAGATTCGGTTCCACCTCCGTCGGATCAGCCCTAGGAAATGTTCCCAATAACAGTCCGAACGCCGGGGTAGGATCTTGCCCGATTAAAAGGACACGCTGACCGAGACTTGCGAATTTTTTAGCCGCCGCGATCGCAATTGTGGTGCGACCGGTGCCGCCTTTGCCTAAAAAGGTGAGAATAAAAGCCATGATTTTGTTGGACGCTGATGACTGAAGTCGCCGCTAACTGACGGGTTTGAGTTCATCTTCAAAAAACCAGGTTGCCGTATTGTCGTCAAACTTGACGATCACACCGACGCCGCTGCCATCTGTCACTTTAAAATCTTTGACGATGCCAACTTTCCCTAGTTTGTTAATGATATCGCCAGACACCCGGTCTCTGAGACGACAGACTTGAACTTTTTGACCAATCTCCATTATTGCTTCTAGTAATTCTAATAGGATGAACCATTCCAAAGTGTAGCGGAATCTGGGAAGTTGTGAACATGTAGGGGCTCTTTTGACGACTAATGCTGCGGTTCAAACCATTAACTGAACTAAACCCGCCCCTACCAAGGTGTCCTTCCCCAGCTAAGAGACGTAGCATGCTACGTCTCTACATGCTCCCATTTACCATCCGCTCCTGAGCCTCCGCCAAGGCGCGTCGTACCTGATCAAATCCCGTTCCCCCGTAACTGTTACGGGCAGAAACTACCTGATTTGGTGCGATCGCGTCGTAAATATCTTCCTCAAAGGAGGGGTGGATTTCTTTCCACTCTGGCACAGTTAAGTCTTTGAGCAGTTTACCTGCCCCTAGACAGGTTCTCACCACTTTACCCACCAGGTTATAGGCTTCTCGGAACGGAACCCCTTTGGTAGCCAAATAATCAGCCACATCAGTAGCGTTAGAGAAATCTTCTGCCACGGCTGAGGCGAGACGCTCAGGACAAAACTCTAGACCCTCCCGCAACAAAATTGTCATGGCTTCCAGACAACCTTTGACCGTTTTCACGCTGTCAAATAGCGCCTCTTTATCCTCCTGCAAATCCTTGTTATATGCCAAAGGCAATCCCTTCATCAGCACCAACATAGCTTGGAGATGCCCGAAAACCCGCCCAGTTTTGCCCCGTACCAGTTCAGGAACGTCCGGGTTTTTCTTTTGGGGCATAATACTCGATCCCGTTGAGCAATTGTCTTTGAGGGTAACAAAGCCAAATTCCTGAGATGCCCAAAGAATAATTTCTTCAGACAATCGGCTCAAGTGAACCATAATCAGACTCGCCGCCGTCAAAAATTCAATAGCAAAGTCGCGATCGCTCACACCATCTAAACTGTTGTGATAGACATCGCCAAACTCTAGAACAGAGGCGCTGTAATGTCGGTCAATAGGAAACGTTGTCCCCGCTAGCGCCCCACACCCCAAGGGAGAGATATTAACCCGGGGGTAAATTTCCCCCAATCGTTGCCAATCCCGTTGTAACATTTCCCAATACGCCAGCAAATGATGGGCTAAACTCAACGGCTGGGCGCGTTGGAGATGGGTGTAGCCAGGGATTAGGGTTTCGACATGGGATTGAGCCAAGTTGAGTAAAACCCCTTGCATGTCTCGTAACTGGGTACGAATTTGGGTGATTTTATCCCGCAAATAGAGCCGGGTATCTGTGCCAACTTGGTCATTGCGCGATCGCGCCGTGTGCAGCTTTTTCCCCACATCCCCGACAATTTCGGTGAGGCGTCGTTCCACGGCAAAATGAACGTCCTCGGCGTCAATACCGGGCTTAAATTTTCCCTGGCGGTATTCTGAACGAATTTGTTCTAAACCCTGCACCAGTTGCTCCGCTTCATCGGCTGAAATAATTCCGGTGTGGGCAAGCATTTTAGCATGAGCCACCGAACCCGTCAGGTCATACTCAATCAGTTCGATATCAAATCCAATACTCGCATTAAAACCTGCGATCGCCGGATGAAGTGCCGATTCAAATCGCTGGCTCCACGTTGTTTGTTCCGTCACAATACAGATTCCCTAGTACAAAAAGGCTCTTTGAAGGCAGAGGGAAGAGGGCAGAAGGCTGTAAGGTTTATGGTAGTTGCTTTTTCGCCTATTGTTAACGGGTAAGTTATTTCCGCGCCTGCTGCACTAATCCTGGATTTTTTATCGTTTTATCGTTTATCCTCTTCACCAAGGACAAATGACCAATGATCAATCATCCAAACGAACTCATCCCCCGAAAAATATAACCGATGATTAGACCAATCAAAAATGCCCAGACTTGACCCGATTCAATGAAATTATTAAACGCATCTTGCATTTGACCCAAAACATCGGGATCTGCAACTTGCGCTAACACCAGTCCATCGGTTAGCCATGGACTGATCAGGTCAATAAGCGGATGGAAACTATTGACAACAGACGCTAGAGCTTGCACTTCCATAACAGCCATGGCGATGATCACCTTAAATTAAATAGGTTACTCGGAAGATTTTACCTGCAACACGACCAAGGTCATATCATCACCGTTATGATTCTTTGCTCCCATAAACTGTCCCACCCGCTCAAACAGGTAGTCTAGAATGACTTGAGAGCCTTGGTGATGTTCACAAGCCCACTTAAATGCTTCAATCAAATTTTCTTCATCAAAGCGATCGCCATGTTGATTGGCAACATCGGTAAACCCATCAGTGTAATATATAATCGTGTCTCCCACATCGAGCTGGATTTGAGCATCTTCATACTCAGAATCTGCCTCCAAGCCAATCAGCATCCCTTCTGTATCGAGACGCTGGATAGAATGATTAGACGCATGCCATAAGAAGGGCGGATTATGGGCAGCATTGCTATAGGACAAAATTCTGGTTTTGGGATCGTACTCCGAATAAAACAGGGTGACAAATCGATTGGAATTTTCTAGGTCAGCATACATCACCCGATTCAAATGTTCCAGGATACGGGCAGGGGAGTGCCGGTTGAGGACTTCTGCCCGTAGCATACCCCGCGTCATCGTCATAATTAAGCCGGCTGGCACACCTTTACCCATGACATCACCAATCACAACGCTCCAGGGTACAGATGCTTTGTCTTCGTCAATATGTTTATTATCACAAAAACCTAGCGGACGAAGCTGATCATAGTTAGTGGGAATAAAATCATAGTAATCACCCCCGACTCGACTTGCCGTCTGACACCGAGCCGCCAGTTCAATCCCTTTAATCGAGGGACATTGACGCGGGAGGAGGCGTAATTGGATTTCCGCGCCAATTTCTAACTCTCGATCTAAGCGTTCTTTTTTGCGAAGTTCTACAGTAAGTTCATCATTAGAGATCGCGACGGCTGTTTGATCGGCAACTAACCGCACTAATTTCTGTCGGGTTGGCGTCCAGTTATAGTGTAGGTCATCGGTAAAGACGTACAAGCGCCCTCGTTCGACATTTTTAATTAAAATCGGTGTGCCAAATAACTGAATATCTGCGTTTAAATAACGATTGACCTGCTCGTCAAAGGATGCCCAAATTCTGTCCAACTGTTCTGAACTCAGTGCCAATTTTCCATCTTCATTGCCTTGAGCCGTGATTGTTTGACTTGCCCGTTCGAGTGCTCGACGCAATGTCTGACACCCTTGATTATCTTGGCAATGAATTTGTTCGAGCCGGATGTGACCATTTGGCTTCAACAAAACCAACGCGCCTCCCTCTGTATCGGTTACCCGTGCAGCCATCAAGGGAATTAATTCTAAAAATTGATTTAAATTGTTGAAGCTGCGTAAGGCAAATCCCAGCGAACTTAACAAATCTTGGATTTTGTGTTGTTCTCGGTGCAGGCGAGCTACAAGTTCTTTGAGTGCAGAAACAGGTGTTTTGTCAGAAGCAGCGATATAGGGAGTGCCATTCGCTGAATTAGGGGGTTGGCTCTTAAAGGGGCGTGCTGTCATCACATCAGGGTTGGGGAGCATCACGTTTAACTAAAGATATGGTTCAATCGGAGGTTGTCTCTACACTTATGGTCTTAAAGTAGCAATTGAAACACTTTTAACCATCCACGCTTCCAGAAGTCAGTTGGAAACGTCCGGACAGCCTTCTTGCCGGCATGAATAGGACAATATAAAAAGCGTGGGAAAATCCCGATGACATCCTATCTTAACGCTGTTGGTCTTTGGCGCTGTACTGAAGTCTGTTCCGGTTATTGTATAAGTATTTGACTGATTTTAGGTGTCAATCATAGCGCCAATTGAGTATTCTGCCAACATCCATCTGGGGGATTAGTTAAACTCTTTGTTGTTGTTAATCTTCCATCAAGGGACTAAAATCACTATTAGCTCTTAAGGAATCTCACATTTTTTCTATCGATTGGAAAATAAAAGGTGCATTTCCCCTTTGCCTCGAATAGGATAATATTGAAGATGGATCAAGGCTTTAGACGCGCCTAAGTTTCCCATAGGGGGGATGAGGGATGAGTTGACTGCATCCATTTTGGCTTTTAGACCCTTGAGGGATTGTGACCCACACCCCGCCTACTTTTAAAGGGGCTACGCGCCCCTTCAGGTTAAGAAGACTCCAGTTGAGACTGCTTAATTCCTTGTACTGCCCAAGTGGATAAACAGAAAGCTCTTTTGGCTTAATTTTGCAACACTTCTACATCATGACGGAAGGTAATTAAGGCATGACCGTTCTGCATTTCGGCTAAGGTTTGGAAGATCTCGTCAGAGACTTCTGACGAGACAACGGTTTTCATCTCAATGTTGGTGTTATACCCAACAATATCCCCCATGCGCCTGCCATGACCCCCTTCACCGAGGACATCGTTGATGGTATATCCTGTTACCCCTTTACTTCTGAGCAGTTTGATTAAACGCTCTTTGAGTACGGATTCACCAATGATCGTAATTAAGACAGCGGGTTTGACAGAAATGGCTTCAGTAGACATAAGAAACTCCTAAAATGTTTGTTTAGGGAAGGATGACAGGCAAAGGATAACTCAATTCCTGTACCGATTCGAGACTTCCCGGAAAAATTCACCTCCTAAGATCTCTCGTCCTCAATCGACGAGTCGTTTTAATCCACTCCCGCAGTCGCTGTCGCAGATCATCGATATTAGGGGTTTGTTTACCATAACGCCAGCGTACATAAGCCTGAGAAATTTCATCAATCACGGCTGCTGAGTCAGAGGATTGCTGCTGACGCATGACTCTAGCATATTCTAACGGCGTCTGCGCGGGGTGCTTAATATATCCTTTCGCCCCCAAAACCTTTAACATTTGCTGGTAAAGCCGTTCCATGGGCGGTAATTTCCCTAACCAGCGACGGTAACGCCAGGTTTGCCACTGCACCCAACCTAACCAACCCACGAACCCCACCGCGATCGCTAAAATTAACCCGCCAAACAACCCCATCCAACCACTGGACAGCATTGCCCACAGTCCCACGATTAGCCGCAGCAGCGAACCAATAATTAGATTCCACAATTCTCCGATAAAATTGCTTACGGGTGTGGGTAACCAACCTGCTACCCAACGCCAAAACTGACGCAGAACGCTAAAGGTTTCCGTGTCTTCTACGCTTTGGGGGACTAATTCGTGTCCGGGAATGGGGTCAAAGGCAAACCAGCCATAGTTAGGGAAATAAACCTCCGTCATGGCGTAAGCATCGGTATTTTTGACGATATATAAGCCGGTGAAGGGATTAAACTGACCGGTATCAAATCCCACGACTAACCGCGCCGGAATCCCGATAGAACGCAGCATGATGGTTAAAGTTGTGGAAAAGTGGTCAGGATAACCGGCTTCGTATTTAAATAGAAACGCTTCGACTAAATCTTCGTCTTCCTGTAAAAAGGGAAGTTCCTTGGGGTTATCCGGAATTCTATACCGTCGTTTAACCTCTTGAGCCAAATACAACGCCTTCTCGTAGGAGGAGGTGAGGGGTTTGGGGGAGGTGGCTAAGAGTTGTTCGGTTTTTTGCCGCACCTTATCCGCGATTTCTGGTGGAACATCAAGATAGTATTTTTGGATATTGTCTGGGTAAGTGTCCGGGGCTTGTTGGAGTTGGGTGCGATCGCGTACTGGTACTTCGGATATCACCGTGTAGGTCAATCCTTCAAGTAAAGCTAGAGGCGATCGCAAACTACCTTCTGTATCAATGGCTACTTCCCTGGTGGGAAAATAGAGGCTTTTGGGATAACTCAGGGCGGGAATAATATTCGGCAGTTCCGATACAGCGGTATAACTTTGAATTACCGTTTTAGTACGACCCAAATTAAAGCTGGTGGGATAGAGTTGGAATCGATAGGACCAAGGGGGACGACTCACTTCCAACACCTGATCTTCCCTCGACAATTCCCATCCTTGACCCGTATAGCGGTCAAACGCCTGCACCCTCCAAAATCCAGGGGCTTGGGAACGCACCCGCAAGACGACTTTCGGCTTGAGAGTACCTCGGAGATTCTGGTTAATTTGGGTACCAAAACCATAGTAAAATGTCTCATCCATTTCACCAGGCCCCCGACTGGGAGATGTTCCCTCACCACCCGTCCCCTCACCTTCACTCACATATCCGGGATTGTTCACCCCCCGATTATTCCCCTCAAAATCTTGCTCATCCAAATCCAACGGCGCACTGACGGGAAAGGTTTGCAGTTGATAACCGGGAAACCGAGGCATTAGGGCGAAAATCCCCAAACCCAAGGCGATAATAACTAACAAAAAAATACTTAACCGTCGCAGTGACAGTGGCGAGAAACGTTTAGCCCCCTCCTTTGAGGTTTTACGTTTTGGCTTTGGCGATAAACCGATGCGGGATTGGTAATCGAGGATCAGTGTGGGTAAAGCGATGGCTAAAAATATCAACAGTAGCGGGGCAAACGCTAAGGTTTGGCTCAGGGTTCCTGCCACTCCCAACAAGATCAACCCGATTACCATGGAATAGCCTAAATCCTTGCGCCGGGGCAAGTCAAAGCTGTGGAGGACTTGTACTTGAATCAATAATTCTGCGAGAACGAGGCGGGTATCATTGAGGCTGGCTAATAAATTATTAAAGAATACCCCCATAGCGATTAGCATCCCAATCGCCAAAAAGAATTTGACCGCAATGTTGCGATGGCGGCGACGATACCAACTCCAGGTTGCTCCAATGATAGAGAGCGGTACAGCCCAGGCGCTCATCTGAGTTTCAGCGGCGATATCTGTAGCGACAATTCCCACAATCACTAGCCCCTGTACGAGGACTCGTAATCCTATCGAGTCTTCGGTTTGAGGCAGTGGCATTGCGCCAAGACGCTGCCACACCTGATTTAAACCAGGTAGACGCCGGATTCGCTGCATCCCTGAAGGATTCGACATAACAATTCACTCTCTTGTGCGCGAGATGGCTGTTAGCTTAATTCACGGGTTCAATCGTATTGTATCTAAGTCCAAAGCCGGGAGTGAGAGAAGCTCCCACGGCTAACAGCTAGCACTTAACCCTTACAGGGTTGGGTAGATAGCAAAAACCAAGGGATTTTCGTCTGAGTCTTGGAACCGAATTTCCAGGGGATAGGTTTGATTCGGCGGCAAATCAAAGGCTTCAACACTCACATAGCCGGGGTAGGTACGCTCAGATACGGCTGATCCTTCAGGTGTACGCAAGGTCAAACTGCCACTTTCAGGCAGATGGCTGATCACCCGCAGTGTGGGAACACCTTCTTGCATCTGATACTCAGCTTGAACAGTGACAACGCCGACAGAGGTTTGCCACTGGCGTTCAACCGGAGTCTGGTTGGGTGAAATGGGTACTGTCAACGTGCTAATAATCTCTTTAGCCGCTAACAATGCCAGAATCATCTGTTGCTCTGGGGTTGCTTGTTCATAGGGTGGGGATGGGAGTTGCTTGAGCAACAGTTGTAGTTGTTCAGAATCACGACCTGATCCCGAAGACAACAGTACCATCTGAGCTTGATTATTGAGCAACTGGAATTGGGCGGGGAATAAATTTTCCACTGCCTTGACCATTTTTCGCCCCAATTGATAGGGGGAATAGACTGACTCCGAACAAGCGTTAAATAGGGTGACTAACACGTTTTCGGGGATGGGGACAGGTAGCGGTAGGTTCAAGAGTTGGGGAGTCCATAACTGAACCGATGGAACCCAATTTGGGGCTACACTGTCTGAGATCTCAGGTTCATATTCAAAACGATCCGTCTCCCAGGGGAACAAGGGGGGATGACGCTCAATTTCAACTTGCAGTTTGCGCTTAATTAGCGCCTCAAAACGATTTTGCACGATCGGCATATCTCCCAAGTTGTAGGGGCGGGTTGTACCGCCCGGTTCGATGTCCTCACGAGTAGGAATGTTTTCGGAACCCACTCGTGTGTGGTCATTAGCGATTTCGCCAGTTATAGTGGGTGCAATGTTCACGTCTTCAAAGTCCAGTGGATCTAACTCATCAAATTGAAAATCCGCTGCTTCTAGCTCATCGGTAGGGTCAAACCCATGGGTTTGACCATTGACGGATGTTGTAGCAGCAGGAACGGACTCTTGTAGCAGCCAAGCCATTAAGCGGCTGTATAGGGTGTCCGAGTTATTGTTTATGTCACTATTCATCTTCCGATGCACCTGATCCGGATACTGAACGATTGCGAATATCCCAAGCAATTTCGAGCAATTTAAACCATCGCTTGTCAACCTGAGTCACCGTACAACCTAGGGCTTGGGCTATTTCTTGGGTTGAATGACCCTGCTGCTTGTGGTTAAGCAATTCCCTCTGTTGGGGATCAATTTTGTTCTGAAATAGCTGCCACTGGTGGGGGGTCAACCCCAGATTTTTCTCTAAATCGGCTTCCAGCCATTGGTGGACGAGTTCCCAACGGTGAGAAAGGGCAAACCGAATTAAATGATACTTAAATCGTTGTTGTAAGTAATCCCTCTGACGGGGGGTTAATCCTAATATCTCCTCAATTTCGCTCGTCGGCAAGTCTTGTAGACGCAGGGTGAAGTAGTCAGCACAGTCTTGTTGTTGTCGTTCTTCGAGATAGGCAAACAATTCCTCAACCACCTTATCCCGCAGGTTCGCTTCTAAGGGTTCAGGTTCAGAAGCCACCATCACCTCTCGCACCTGCTGAATCGCCGCATCATTCCAGGTATTTTCTGAATCGGGAGTACCCCCTTCGGCGGCGGTATCCATGTCTACGGAGGTTTCTGGGGGTTGCTGTTGGGAAAAGGTTTGCGCCCGCAAAATTAGCAGTTGCTGGGATCGCCGTCCGGGTAAGGGAATACGCCGCTTGGCATACCGTTCGGTAAACGCCATGTACTCCGATAACTCTAGTAGCGATCGCGGGCGATAATTATCTTCAATGGACGTCTCACGCCGAAAGGCATTTAATGATTCTACATAAAATCCCTGTAAGAAATCTTCAATCAGGGTAACGCGGGCTTGATAGCTCGCTGGGGTTTGAGACGGGGTAATATAGCGGTAGACGATCGCACTCAATGTACTCTGGAGTTCGATTCGTCCCCGGTGAGAACCAAGGCGATAATAGTTTAAGACTTGTTTGAGACGATGGTTGGCTAGGGTCTTTGCCCAGCTTTCAACATCTCCAGACGTCTTAATTCGATGGCTTTCATTACAAATTCGAGTGACTTCATTCGCTAAACGCGCTGCTACATCCCGACAGTTGGGCTCCGATGCAGTCGTAGACTGCCGGAGTTCGTTAAATAGCAGTTGAAAAATAGCCTCCACGCCCTGGCAGACTTCCCTCATGATGTTCATTCTTTCACAAAGACCCTAACACATACACGCAACAACCGTTTTAATCTGGGTTTAGACTCATACATAGCAGTAAGACTTACTCGAAAAGAGGATCGCTTGATGGATTTAACCCAACAGATTCAAGCTCTGATTGACAATGCCCCTGCTGATGGGACGACGCCGAAAATGGTTGAGGCGATTGCCCCTGTTCTAACCATGCTTGCCAGTCAGTTACACCACTCGGACTATCATATTCTCCAAACTCTGGATCAAGGTTGGGTGGTAACGACCCTGAGTAATCGTGCCCAGCCTGAGGTCGAAAAAAATGTGGTCTATGCTTTTCCTACACTCAAAGATGCGGCTGATTTTCAATCCAATTGGGACCCTCAAATCGTCGCTATGCCTGTGCCAGTCACTCACATTTTGTTCCAGATGTTAGCGCTTGACACGGTAAATAGCACCGTTTTCTTTGATACACCTGGTAATTTAACAGCCGGAACTGAGGTGCGTCGAGAGGATCTGCAACGCTTGGTTCAAACCCAGCTCCAGCATACTTACTCAGCACCTCGGTCATATCCTAGCAACCTCCCCCCAGATATTGCTTGATTTAAATTAACCTACAGCCGCTAAAATTCTAGGGGCTTGATGGGTAAGCGATCGACTCGCCCGCTGCTTCGGTGCTGGAGATTTCCCTAACCTTGACGTTTTGGTCAACCAACGCGGCTGTTATTTCTTCTGAAAACCCTGGCTTTTCTATTGTAAGCGGTTATAGTCGTTATCCAGTTTCAACGCCTGTAATTTATATCACAGAGGATGACCATGTCTGAATGTCCTGTTTGTCAAACCCAATATATCCCAAGCAATGTGAATTGTTGCTCTGTCTGTGGGTGGGATTTGACCCCCTATCCACCCACCTTAGTGCAGTCTGTACCCTCAGAATTTTTGCAGCAGCAGTCAGTTCAATTGGATTGGGCGAGACAGATGTGGGCAAAGTGGTCATTTTCCCAAGGGGTTTGGCAAACGCTTTCTCCTCTCAAAGAACAGTTATCTCAAATTCAACAGCAGCTTCAGCAGGCACAACAGGAACGGGAGGATTTGCGCGAGCAACTCCAACAACTGCTGCCGCAACTGGATCAGCCCTTACCCACTCTCAACACAGAAAGTCACCAAGAGTCAACGCCATTACCTCCCTTGGAAGTTGCTGTTTTGAATTATGAATTAATTGAACACCAATTCACGCTTAATGATTTTTCTGACTCAGTGTTATCGGTTGCCATTAGTCCAGATGGCAAAACTTTAGTCAGTGGCGGTTATGACAACATAATTAAACTGTGGAATCTCCAAACTAGAGAGATGATTCGCACAATTTCAGGGCATACTAATTCAGTTGTTTCTGTTGCCATTAGCCTCGATGGTGAAACGTTAATCAGTGGCAGTGCTGATAATAGCCTGAAAATTTGGAACTTAAACACGGGCGACTCAATAATGACGGCTGATGAACATTTGGATTCAGTTTTATCGGTGGCTATTAGCCCTGACCGCAAAACTGTAGCCAGCGCTAGTTCTGACGGTACGATTAAGCTGTGGGATTTGATCACTGGATACGAGATCCGCACGCTATTTGGTCATGCTGACGCCGTATTGTCAGTGGCGATTAGTCCCGATGGACAGAATTTAGTCAGTGGCAGTTCTGATGATACGATTAAAGTCTGGAATTTGAAAACAGGTAAAGAAATTCGTACCTTGACCGGACATACAAATTCTGTTCTTTCGGTGGCAATTAATCCCGATGGAAAAACCCTCGTGAGTGGGGGATATGATGATACAATTAGAGTGTGGAATCTAAAAACGGGTGAAGAAATCCGCACGATTACAGGTCATGAAGATTCTGTCTTGTCGGTTGCTGTTAGTCCAGCGGGACAAATTTTAGTTAGTGGTAGTTCTGACAATACAATTAAGGTTTGGCATCTGAAAACGGGCAAAGAAATCCACACCTTGAGGGGTCATTCGAGTTCGGTTATTTCAGTGGCACTGAGCCGAGATGGTAAAACAATAGCTAGTTGCAGTTCTGATAAAACGATCAAGGTTTGGCGTGTTTTGAGTTGACGTTAAATTGGGGTTATTTGTCATTCGTCATTTATTAGGGAAAAGTCAGGGTGTGACAACAAATTAAAAGCCTTTTCCTTACAGGGATTGAAGCTATTTAATTGGGCTACACTCCACACCCCACACCCTGCCTTGGCTTCCTAATAATAAGTTTAGTAAAGTTTGATCACACTCCCTTGGATACTCCCGGCTAAAATTAATGTTATCGGTAGAAAAAAGTCTAAGTGCTGGGCTAACCTGTAAAATCCAAAATTCTCTCCAAACTGGATTTAGAAATTCTTATAATTCTGAAAAGACTCTAAAGTTCATCTGATCATCATCCAAGCTGACTGATATCACTGCTCAATAAGACTTGAATCACCTTTTAAGTTGCACGATATCACAGACGCTTCAGCTTATCATCACGGTAGTCTTTGACAATACTCCTCATAATAGGTAATGTTGAGTTCTGAGTTGTCCTATGCAAGTCCCCGTCAGACTTTTACCGGGCGCGATCGCCGATTTATTTGCTCAAGTTAGTATGTGTGGGAAAATTACTATGGCAGATCGGTATGGACTCATGGCAGCTTTATTGGAGGATGATCTTACTGAAGAAGAACGAAATTCTATTGATAGATTACTCCATGCTTTCTGTCGTGGACGTATGCATATCGTGGATAAAATTTCAATGATTTTGTGACACTTATTAATATCCCTTGATTTTCTGGTCAAGGTACATTTATTGGAGAATTCAAAATGACTAGCACCACTTGTGGAGACGTTCCTAAAAAATTGTCTACTGCTATAAGTGACAATTAAATGCGGATTTAGTCACTTGCATATCAGATTTTAATCACATTAGTAATTGACGTATATCACCAATAAAAAAAATATAAATCACTTGTTAAACCCAGCCAATGCCTCATAGTAAAATAGTTGCATTTATTGGAGTAATATGAAACGTAAAGTCCAACTTATACCGGGCGCAATTGCTGATTTATTTGCTCAAGTAAGTTGTTCTGGTAAAATTACACTGGCTGATAGATATGGACTCATGGCAGCCATGTTAGAAGACTCGCTCACAGAAGAAGAGAGAGAGTCTATTGATAGACTCCTGCGTGCTTTGAGCAAGGGACGCATGCAAATCGTTAATGAACTTTCAGCACAGCGGTGTTGTGCTGATTCTCCGTCGTCTTTTTCAGTAACTAACTTCAGGTTAAAGAATTAGACGCCATCCACTGACGAGTGCCAAAAAATTGACAAGAGTGGGCGGCAACTTTTGCTGAAGCAACTAGGGCTTCAGTAAAGGTATGTTTGAGGATAGAGTGACAGAATGCCCCATGAAAAACATCACCGGCTCCCAATGTATCAACCGCATCAACACAAGGGACTGATAATTGACCCGATATTCCCAGAGTAAGGTACTCAATCGGTTTTTCCCCATGGGTAATCGCAATGTGAGGAATTCCTACAGCGCTAAGATAAGCGATCGCGTCTTTGTGAGTTTGACAGTCTGGGGGATAAAAATTCGCTGAGCATAAGGCATAATCGACAAAAGGCAAGAGATTTTCTAATCCGGGTTTCCAACTTCCCCCATCCAAGACGACTGGGATCTGGCGGGATTTTGCGGATTGAGCGATCGCGCAACTCACTGCTATTTGATGACCATCAATCATTACAATATCAATATCGGTGTCAATACCGGGCGGTAGTTGCTCAATCCCCGCTTGAATCTTAGCCGCATTAATCGAAACCACAGCGCGATCGCCACTCCCTTGGGTAACAATAATTGAAGAAATGGGTGGGGGACTAGTTACTGTTGGATCTAAATCAGCCAGAGTTACCCCCTGATCTTGCAAATCGGAACGGATCAGGGGTGTAATGGGGTGAGTGCCCACTACACCTAAGATTGTCGCGCGATCGCCTAAATAACTAAATGTGACAGCCGCGTTTGTGGCTGGACCCCCAGCCGCCACGGTATAATCAAAAGCAGCAATTTTTTCATTTTGACCCGGTAGTTTAGGGCTAAGGTAAACCAGGTCTAATGTGACCATACCAACGAAAAGCCCATTATTTGCCATTGATTGTAGATTAGAGAAATAGCGCTTAACGAGATAATCATAAGGGGTTACTTGATATCCCATCAATCAGATCATGCCTGTTTCTCAGACGTTCCACGCCTTACGTCTCTACAATCTTTTTAAGGAATTCGTTCGACGGGTAAACCCGTAGGTCCTAAGCCTTCAAACATCAAAACCTCACAAGATGGCAGAGTTAGAGTAGTGTAATCGCAGGTATACGTAGCTAAGGGTTCGGCTCGGTCATTGAAAACTCTGACATTATAGTTATAGTCTCTAGCAACAGTTCCGAAATGATTAATGAAGCTGTATCGTTCTAAGTAGTTTAGCAGCGTCCAAGGTTGGCGACTAACCACCAAATCCACTCGCTGCTCCTCTTGGTAAGCGAGCCAGTTAACGAGCAGTTTCCCGCCGAATTTATCAAACTGTTCTTCTGCCCACCAAAGGCTGGGAATTGTAATGTATTGTTGGGAAATTGTATTGGCTGTAACTACGTTGGGGGGTAGGGCAGTATTAGGGTCTAAGAGTTCTGTTTCTAGGGGGACTAAGGATGGTATTGGTGCCGAGGAGCGTTGAGCCGTTGCTGTTGGTGTGATCAACAACAGGGAAGAAAGGGCGATGAGCCAAATTTTTAATTGCCCCAACTGATTGAACACTGATTTAATCATCATTTCTTTACTCTAATTGTATGAGTTCTTAAATTAGGGAAGATTTTGTTGGCATAGTTGGAAGATATACCGCAGCCGTCCGAGTAAAAGTTCCATATCTCCAGTTGAATACAGAGGCGTTTCATACCCAATACCCTCGATAGCGAGCTTGTAGAATCTCCAGCCTTCGCCATTCGTAACAATGCCCAGAATATCTATGTCATGGTTATGCTGTTGATTGTTCCACTGGCAGGCTTGCATCTCTACCAGGCATTGAGCTAACCCTTGCTCGAAATCATCTTTTTTGGCTTCAATGATACACAACATCGGCATATCTAGAAATCGCTTACGTTCAGCAATCAGGTAATCTACATATCCCGCTAGCTGATCGCTTTCAAGCTGCGCTCCTTTCCAGATTTTGGTACCATTAGCCCCAAAGCCGACGCCGAGGAGATCCATTGAGACGTTGATGAGTATCGGCAAGTAAACCAGGAATATCCAGTTGTTCCGGACAACGGGGTAAGCAGTCACCACAGCTTGTACAACGATTACCCTTAACCCCAGCAAACCAATGTCCTGCATTTTCAAACATGCTATAGCGGTATTGCCCGTAATCTGTCATATCATAAGCCACGGCTAAGTTCCGCAGCCTTAATACTTCTGGAATATTAATCATTTCCGGACAGGGCAGACATTTGTAACATTGGCTACAGCGGTCTGTCCCTAAAGCCGTTTCAGCTTGGGTTTCTAAACGGGTAAATACTTCACTTTCTTGGGGAGTCAAGGAGTCATCTCGCTCCGCAACGGCTAATGGGGCGTCCAATTCCTTTGGGTTAGCAGGTCCCACGCTCAGGGTGGTAATTCGGCGATCGCTCAATAAAAAACGATAGTTTAACTCTAATGGTGAGAAGGGATAGCAGAGTTCGATAAGTTTCGCCGGGGGGGTGTAGAGTCGTCCGCCCTTATCCGCCGGAGATATGATAAACACACCCATATCCTTTTGGTGCGCCAATTCTACGGCTGGATTATGGCGCTGAAAGATATAGTAGTAATGCAGGTTGATAAATTCAAATAAATTGGTCTGGATTGCTGCTACTATGACCTCTAGGGGAGCATGAGTGGAAAAGCCGAGGTGTCTAATCTGACCCTGTGCTAATGCGTCTTGTATTGCCTGCATACAGCCTCTAGGAGACTCAACCCAGGTCAGATGTTCCCAGGTGTTGATTCCATGAATGGCTAAGCAATCCAGATAGTCTAGCTGTAGACGCTCTAAGGATTCATTAATCCACTGACCCATAATTTGAGGATCAGGCGTTGGCGGTAGCTTAGTGGTGATCGTGAGTTGTTCTCGTGGTACGGGTAATTTTTTGAGGATATTCCCCAAATACTGCTCGCTTTTACCATAACTGCGGGCGGTTTCTAGGTGATTAATCCCCTTCGCGATCGCGTCTTGTACGGTAAATTGAGCATCTAACTCGCCGGCCAAGCAGCGCATGGTTCCTAGGGAAAATACGGATAGCCACAGATTGGTTTTCCCAAACCGTCTATAACGCATTTGTGACTTACCATCCCATTACATTCCATAAGCAATGACCACCTAAGCTTCACCGCCGGTTTTAAATCCTTTATGCTGAGAAAAGTCTTCCGGTCGGATGTTGGAGACAAACTCTCTAAAAGCTCGTCGTTCTTCTTCATCCGCATCTCGATCAACGGGTATTGACGCATCCGCGATCACTTCTTCCATCACCCAGATTGGGCTATCCGTGCGAAGCGCGATCGAGATCGCATCACTGGGTCTAGCATCAATTTCCTTTTTCACTTCACCCTGACGCACACAGAGGATAGCATAGAAGGTATTATCTTGGAGTGAGTGGATAATGATCCGCTCTAACTTCATGTCCCATGTTTCCATGAGACTCACAAACAAATCGTGTGTCAGAGGGCGGGGAGCCTTTTGGCGTTCTAAAGCGCTGATAATTGCTTTTGCCTGATCTTGTCCAATGTAAATCGGGAGAGCGCGTCGCTCTTGTGAGTCTTTCAGCAGCACGATTGGACTACGGGTGACAGCATCTAATGCAATTCCAGCAACTTTCATTTCAATCATTAGCTTAGCCTCTAGAATACAGTCGGCGTCGAGGGCATCAACGCGAAGCAGTAAAGCCCCATGGGATGGATTTAAAGTAGAACAATTGTACTAGCTTATCTGACTTCACCGATTAACCCCAGAATCAGTCCTCTAGTATCAAATTGGGCGGAGATCAACGAGATTGTATTCTCCCAGTATGCCCCAGTCTCAGGACGTTTGTTTCGGGACGTTATCAAAAAAAACACATAACCGTTCATCCTTGTCCCCAATAGCTCTCTAGCGGTTAATCTCCCTCGCTTTGATCAACTGTCACCTCCTTGCTTTGCCTCCTAACATTGGTATAGACTTGTTTTGATAAGCGATAAACTAAGTGCTTCAAGTGATTGAATTGCAACTTTGGCTTGACTTATGTTGCCGTATTAGGGTAGGACTAATCATTAAACACTGGTTAGTTAAAAAGAGTTTCTCAGTGAGACTTCCCCTTCACTACCCCCAAAATCATTTTATCACGGAGCCTCTATAATCGGTGATCCGCGACCAGCTACTTTGATCAAATCGTGTTCACAGGATTAATTCAAGCACTAGGCACCCTGCAACCGCTAGGCGGCGATCGCTTTCAATTGACTTGTCTTCCTGACAAGGCAGCCGTGATTTTAGACGATTTAGCCATTGGTGATAGTGTAGCTGTTGATGGCATTTGTTTGACGGTGGAAGAAATTTTGTCCCAAGGGTTTGTGGCAACAGCTTCCGATGAGACATTGAGCCGCACTACTCTGGGGCAAAGGCATCAAGCTGCTACCTATGTCAATTTGGAAACATCAATACGAGTCGGTAGTAAACTAGGGGGACATTTTGTCACAGGTCACATTGATGGGATTGGTTCTCTGCAGGACTCTGTAAAAACAACAAATTCCTGGATTCTATGTTTTACTTCACCGGCATCCTTACAAAATTTATGGCAGCGTCACGTTGCTCGTTTTCTCGTTCCGAAGGGGAGTATTGCTGTCAATGGCGTCAGTTTGACCATTGCTGAGTGTGATCCCCACGGAAGTTGGTTTAAGGTGGCAGTTATTCCCCACAGTTATGCTCAAACCAATTTGAGTTATTTGCAGTTAGGACAGTGGGTGAACTTAGAAAGCGATATTTTAGGTAAGTATGTTGAGAAATTACTATTACTAGGGGATCAAGTCAAGAGTGTGAATTCTTTATCTACAGATGATATTTCACCTGAATTTCTCGCCGAACACGGGTATTTGTGAATTATGAAGTAGCCAAAGCGTGGGGAACTCAGGCTGACGCCCACAGGCAACTCAAATAGCGTAATCATTCCGCATCGCATCATGTAGTACAGAATATAGGTTTCTCCCTTGCTATTTTTTAGGGTTTTTTCACCCCTTCAAACAATAGCGTTTATCTTGGAAATATAGTTGTCGCCATAAAGGTAAGGATATAAGCAATTATTACGCCTTGCTCTGAGATAAAATGGCGTTGGGTTCAAAAGTTGGTCATCAGTGGTAGGAAGCTGATGGCACTAAAGTGCCTACTACGAACTTACAAGAGAAACTAGAATCCCTTTTATAACCAAAGGAACCGCCCAAGCCAATGTCAAAGTCACCATTGAATGGGATTTAACTCAAAAAAATCCACCCAGTTTGTAGTCAGGGAACCTGAGCATATCAAAATGTCAGTACACAGTCAAATCATTTCGTCGTTTGCAATAAGGACTTTAGCCTATCAAACGACAAGAACCAAGCCACATCCTTTCGTCATAAACATTTTAACCCCAACACCGGACAAAAATATCGTCTATGTTGAAACAACATAACTCCCCCATACCTGACTTTTCACAGGGAATCACAAAACCTGAGAATCGGGGCGGGTTTAATTGCATCTAGGTAAAACCAAAAAGATAGTAGTAAAACCCGCCCCTACATATTGACGCACTATACATGACTAGCCAGGGCATTCGGCTACAACTATATGACATAAAACTTCAACCCCTATCCTAGTTTAACCCAACAAGATGCGATGAGTTACTATGGTCTTGACCAACTCCGGGAATCCATGGTGAAAATACTGAATCCCGCTAAAGGAGAAACCGCAGGTTCAGGTTTCATCATTCGGTCTGATGGTTACTTAGTCACTTGCCACCATGTTATTTATCCACTCGATCGCCTTATAGTAGAGTATCAGGGACAGGAATACGAGGCGCAATGGTGCGAAGCCTTATCCAATCCAGATGTCGATATTGCCATTCTCAAGATAACGATTGAAAACGCCCACGCCGTACCGATTATTAATCCGCAACACTTATCAACCTCAGTCACGGTTTATGGATTTCCGCCCTCGCAAAAGAAATATTTTCCCGAAGGGATTAACTTTTCCGCCCCAACCATTCGCCCCAGTGCGCCTGTTAAAATTATACCCACCTATCGCATCCAAACCGTAACCGCGACAAATCTTTGGAATCGATTACCTCAAGAACAGTCTACCTTTGTGTCTCATCGAATTGATACGAAAGTCGATTCAGGAACCAGCGGCGCTGATATTGTACCGAACGGAGAACCAGATTGTCCTCATATAACCCCCCTTTTGAAGGGGGGTAGGGGGGATCAAAAAGCCTTGGGAGAGAGTTCAACTGTCAACTTAAACAATGTAGAAAATAGGAAAATCGATGATGTAATATTTCCCCTATTTCTGCGCCTATCTGATTTGGAAGAGAAACCGGAAGAAGTCATTGAGGCAATCCCTCAACTGATCCAGCGAGATTATCCGAAAAACTATCCGGCTATCGACACACTGTTACAAGAAAAATGTGAAGCGTCTGGAGCGATTGCACAGATAAAAGGCAAGGGAAAAGCGTTCAACTTGGTGATTGGTTCAGGATACGATTTTGAACTGGAGGAGGGCGGGTTTTGTTCTACAGTTATCGGTAAATCCTAAAAGTTAGTCCCTAAACCCGCCCCTACGGATTGTATCGTGCGATCGCGCGATACAATAGACAATCTCTACCGGCTTGATCCATGCTCAAAAGCCTAACCATTGGAGACGATATTACAACTTTCTGTCAAGTATAGAGCGCCAGTTGGTAGAGACGTTCCGCCGGAACGTCTCTACCAAAGGGGAAATTCTGCTGGACAAAACAATTAAAATGATGGTGCTATCACCATTGCTGGAGTTAGTTTAATTTAGTCACCATTGACAAGATGAACAGACTGTGTATTCACAGGATAACTAATCATGATGACGCGATCGCATAATACTCCATCCTGCGATTACTCCCTTCCCGGTAGAAGATTTCCTATTGCTCTCTTCTGCTGTTTCCCCTAAAAGGGCGGGTTTAGTCAAGCTTCCGACATCAACAGAACCTTATCTGTTAAACCCGCCCCTACGCCCCCTGCTCCCTCTGCTATCGAAGGTTTAGGTATTTTTAGAGCGGTAAACGAGTAAGCTCATCTTCATACACCAACAAAATCCCCCGCCTGTTAACGGGGGATTCGCTATAAATGGGTGTTACCCAGTCAACGATTAAGCCTTTACAGTTTGCTTAGTAACAGCACTTAACTCGCCCTTGGCATACTTAGCCGCAAACTCATCCAAAGTCATTTGCTTAATCTTGCTCGCATTACCCGCCGTACCGAATTGCTGATAACGATCTGAGCAAACCTGCTTCATGTACTTAATAGAAGGCTTCATGAAATGGCGCGGATCGAAGTTCTTAGGATCTTTGGCAGCCGCTTCGCGAATTGCTGCGGTGATTGCCAAACGATTGTCGGTATCAATGTTAACCTTACGGACACCACTCTTAATGCCTTTTTGAATCTCTTCTACAGGCACACCGTAAGTTTCAGGAATTGCACCACCATATTGGTTGATCATGTCCAGCCACTCTTGGGGTACAGAGGAGGAACCATGCATCACCAAATGGGTATTGGGTAGACGGCTATGAATTTCCTCAATCCGGCTGATGGCAAGAATTTCACCCGTGGGCTTACGGGTAAACTTATAAGCACCGTGACTTGTGCCAATTGCGACGGCTAGAGCATCAACTTGAGT
Organism: Coleofasciculus sp. G2-EDA-02; assembly: GCF_040226375.1. Taxonomy (NCBI): domain Bacteria; kingdom Bacillati; phylum Cyanobacteriota; class Cyanophyceae; order Coleofasciculales; family Coleofasciculaceae; genus Coleofasciculus; species Coleofasciculus sp. G2-EDA-02. The sequence goes on from NZ_JAVKEW010000133.1 coordinate 43,815, forward strand.
GCGCTCAACAAACTCAACGGCTTGATCCGGGTCAGTCAACAACTGTTCGCGAGATAGCTTACCTTCCGCACCGTGACCATCTTCCTTTTCACCCATACCCGTTTCCAAAGAACCGAGACAACCTAGTTCCCCTTCAACGCTGACACCGACAGAGTGAGCAACTTTTACCACTTCAGCCGTTACATTGACGTTGTACTCAAAGCTAGCTGGAGTTTTGGCATCTTCTTCCAGGGAACCGTCCATCATCACACTGGTAAAACCATTGCGGATAGCTGAGTAGCAAGTCGCTGGACCATTACCATGGTCTTGGTGCATGGCAATAGGAATATGGGGGTAGGTTTCCACTGCAGCCATGACTAAGTGGCGCAGGAAGAGTTCACCTGCATACTTGCGAGCGCCGCGAGAGGCTTGTAAAATCACGGGACTATCAGCTTCATCAGCAGCTTCCATAATCGCCAGGATCTGCTCCATGTTGTTTACGTTATATGCTGGAATGCCATAGCCATTCTCTGCCGCATGATCCAAAAGCAACCGCATGGGTACGAGCGCCATAAAAAAGTCCTCCTAACTTTAGGTGTTTTGTCAGCTAGTCGTATCTAGAAACTTAATTCTTAGAATAATCTTAAGATATTTTTCAGTTTATAGGAAATTATCTGGTCAAGATTCTAACATTAGGCTTCTTGATGAACTCCATAGTTTCCGTTTATGAAAAAAATGGATACTGAAATATGGGTCGCCTGGGATTCGAACCCAAGACCAATCGGTTAAAAGCCGAGTGCTCTACCGCTGAGCTAGCGACCCACACTTGTAAGCGTTTTCACGCGCCGTTTTCTACAATAGCAGAAATCACCAAAAATGTAGAGGGTTTTTCAAAAAAAAGTGGCGCTGATTTGTACCGAAGTCTCCAAACTCTCTCCAGGAGCCAACTTGGTGATATTTTCTCCTGTGTTTAATCCATTGCGGGGAGCGCTCCAGGGTTCCAAACAGTAGTAGTCTTTCCCCTTAACCGTCCAGAAGACGAGAGTTGAATAGAGTTCACCGTAGGTCAGGGTGAGTTTTAACCGCCGTTGCTGATCGATCACCGTTGCCGATTGACCCGTGACTTGCCGAAAGGCTACGTCAATTTCATCCTCACTCCAATCAAAGCTGCCCGTGAAGGGGTAAACTTGCCCGGTTTGCTGATCCTGATACTCCGCCGCCGGAATCTCAAACTGCAGTTGGGTTTTATCTGAAGTTAAGAAGTACGGATGCAATCCTGTGGAAAAGGGCATCACCTCTGGAGACTGATTGGTATAGCGCTGGTGAAGCGTCAAGGTATTGCCCTGCAGTTGGTACGTGAAGGTGAGTTGCCAGTCGAAGGGATAAACAGCGCGAGTTTGGTCGTTACTATTGATGACCAGGGTCAGGCTAGCCAAGTCATTCGTCACTCGTTCTGTAACCTGCCAGGGTAAATCGCGGGCAAAACCATGCTGTTTGAGCTGATATTGTTTGTCTTGGTGGGTGTAGGTATTGTTTGGTAAATTGCCGCAGATGGGAAAGAGAATCGGAATCCCCCCCCGCACGCTCAACGTCGGCTCTCGAAACCGTTCGGCATCAAAGTAGAGGATGTCTTGACCTTGAAGACTCCAGTGAGAAATCAGACCACCGCGTTCGGGAACGACTTCCAACCGAGACTGGGAGTCTTGGGCAGTGAGGATATAGGTTGAGTATTGCTCCTGTTTCAGGGCGATCGCAAACATCTGTCTGTTGATTTCCTTAATAGTTGAGCGGCTGGAGTTAGCGGCACGACTAACTTTAACAAACTCTTGTCAAAAAAACCTTCCTATTTTTACAAATTCTTAATAAAAAGCCTTTAGTATAGTACATAAGCAATTGTTGTAATTTTAGGGTTCAGGAGTGCCTACAGGCGATTAGCTCGTTTTAGAGTGACACATATCACTCTAGATTGAGCTAAGAATCACACCAAGCAGCTGACACTTATCAATGTCTTCTACAGGGAGATATTGGATAGTGTTAGGGATACCCCTATGATTACAAATGCTTGGTTACCATGATTCTTCGCACTCTTGTCCAATCCGCTCTGAAAACCGGCTGCCTCAGCGTTGCTTCCGAGGGGCTAATCCGGCAAATTCTGGAAATAAAAGGTTATCAAACAGCAGATCTTGAGGCTTTGACTGTGCTTTATGAGGCTGTGAAGTCTGGTAGAATTGAGCGGGAGGCTCATGATAACCGTTTTCTGTCATTTCCTGACCTACACAGGCAAAGCGCGATAAGAGGTGTTTAAACCCCCCCAACTTCAACAGGGATTCAATACACAGTGATCAGTAACCAAGGGTTTGACCTCACGTTTCAGGGCAAGTTTTGAAATTGGCTAGGCTGGATGCCCCCATTCAGGGAGTCGTCGGTTCACACAAATCTAGATTTAACTGAATTCGGCGATTCATCCCGCGCTGTACTTTTATGCCAGCGTCGGGATGAATCGCCAGTTTAACCTAATTGGCTCTAGTTCCCTACCCGTCTACATGGTAGGAATGGATAGCCAATTATCAAGTATACGCTATACTGATAGTGTTGTTAGTGATAACAATCGAGGTTAGGAACAACGCTCGTCTTTGCGTCGATGACTCAAGATCGAGTGAGGTTGTAATACTACAGCAACTTGGTCAGATGAAGCGTCAGAAACTCAAACTTCTACAAGGTTGAGTCGTTCTCACTCCAACATAAAAGGGGTTTTTCCATGTTCCTGACTGTAAAATGCCAAAAGCGTCGCCAAAAAGTGACGCTAAGGGAAGCTTGCACTGTATTCCTCGGGTCAGTGTAAGATGATGTCACTGTCTAATATAAAATACCTATCAGCCAGGATGTACGACCTGGATCAAAGTGCGCTAATCTCAATGGCGAAATACACGGTTTCCCCTCCTTGGGTTTACTCTCCTTGGTGTTGCCTTTTACCAATGTCAATCCCTCGCATATCTGTTATTTGCTCACAGGTAAAATTGCTCTCCACCTTTACCTTGAGCCGAATTATAGCCAATGTTGTCCCAATTCCGTTGAATATCTTAAGGTTTTTTTGTCTAGTGAAAAACACCCTGCATTCATGCTCCAAATTCCAGTTAAATGCCAGTTAAGCTTTTAAGCATTGACTGGGAAATATGACAATAGTAGGGATGGGAGCAGTTGATGAGGGAAAATTGAGTCAAGCTATCCGAAGCCAAGCTTGGATAAAAACTGTCCCTGAATTATTCTAAAAACCGGAGCGACTTGCTCTCAGATGTGTTGGAAGAGTTATCTGCTAAGGAGAAGCCAAATATGCTACACCGCAAGATTTATCAACTTTGTTGCGATGGTCGTGAGGTCTGTATTTTCTTGCGGGATCAGCAACGTTGGATTGAACGCGCTCATATTGTCGATATTGAAGGGGATTTAGTGACAATCCGCTACGAAACTGATGAAGAAGACGAAATTTGCTCCTGGGAGGAAATGGTTCGCTTAGAAAGCATCGGTGCAGTTACGCAAAAACTTGCTTCTGTGACGCGCGGAAATTTTGAACCACTAGTGTCTGACGATTGTCCAGAAGCAGAACAAATTCATCCACGTTTTCCTGAGTCCAATCAAGACTAAAAAATTAGGTGTCATTTGTCATTTATAAGGGCGGGTTTAGTCACATCCGGGTGGCAAAAAACAAACGTTAATAGTAAAACCCGCCCCTACAAATCAGGTTCCATCGAAGGTGGTGAAGGGTTTTGCAAACCCTAACAGATTACCTCTTTGACTGCAACTGGGTATGACTAAGTTTCTGCTGGAGGTGTAATCGGTTCAAAAACTGGACAATATCCCTCCGGTGTCACTTTAAATGAGTAGAGGGGAGAGGCAGCATTCCAACAGCGCTGACCCCGTTGATGACGGCAGTTAGCACAACACTCAATATTAGCAGGCATCTTCACCGAACTGCTTTGATTGAGCAGTTCCCGTTGGGACAAGCCGCGTAATACCAGTTCTTCTCCTTGCCAACGAGCTTCCACTAAACCTGTATCCGCAAAATCTTGCCAGCGGGGATCAGCCGCAATTGCTTCTGGTAACGTAATAGTCACCACTGTACCCAACTCCGTTAGCTCCCCTTCGTAATTGGTTTCTGGTGGTGGTGCAGGTTGTATAAATGTCTCTCCAATTGGCAGTTCAATCAGAGTTCCTGATGATGGTGTATGAAGGTGGTAGCGGTTTTGTAACTCTTCTAATCCTGTTAAGTCAGCCAGGTAGGTGGGAGAGCCATGAACAAAAATAATATGCTGAGGACGAAGATTATGGATTAACTGAGTGGTTCCTAAACAATCGCTATGCTCGGTTAACAGATAAGTTTGTACATCTGTAGCACTCAAGTCGTTGGTTGGAGGCGGATATTTCAGGCGTTCAGGTCGCAGCACTGTCCAAGAGGTGGGGTTAGGATGACAGTAAACCCTCAAGTCAGCCGTTTCATCAGTTAGAACGATGCTGGTGACCCGCGCGATCGCACCTCGTTGCTGCTCATCTAAGCGACGCACACGCGGTTTCACCCGTTCATCCCAAAATAAGGGTTGATGGCGAGCAAAGTTTTGTACCGATGGGGGGAGGTGAGGTAGGAGCTCTAAGTAAGCATCGCATCCCTTGGCAACCGTACCATCTACCCAAATATCCAGATTGCGTCCAGTAAACTGGTGATGACTCCGCAGCAGCATCAAGATTTCTTGACCCAAACCTAAGGTGGGTACTGGCAGCAAAATAGAACGATTTGCTGCCAATGCTTGATCAATCCGTTCGACGAGTTGATTCTCTTGTTGGCGTCGATGGGGGTGTCGGGCAGTACCATAACTCCCTTCAATAATCAAGACATCTAGGTTTGTACCTCGTAATGATTCAATTGACAATCCTTCGACCAACCGTGAATTTGAAATAAAAAAGTCTCCCGTATACAGAAGTCGGTAGGTGCGATTTGGACTTGTATAGGTTAATAAAAATGCCGTTGCTCCCGGTAAATGTCCAGCAGGAAATAACTGCACACTTAATCCTTCTCGAAATTCAATCGGCGATCGCCAAGGAAGTGCTTGACAGAATCCGGGAATCTCCTTTGGAGGTAAATAAGTCCAGTTCAGGGGTAACAGTTGAGTTGTGACTTCACTGGCGTAAATTGGCAATTGTGGAAAGGCTTGGTGCAGTGCTAGCAACCCCTTGGCATGATCGCTATGGGCGTGGCTACATAAAACCACATCCGCAGGCAAGTTAGCTTGGGCTTTCAGAGGCGAAATGTCTTCTAACCCACAATCGAGTAGGATGCGGTGGGGTCCCATTTGCACCAGCAAACAAACTCCTTCTGCACCATGACCAACACCATAGGCAAAACAGGCTAATTGATCATCCTCAGCTGAGGATGTCACTGGGCGTTGATTGCTCATGAACTTTGAGAAGACGGTTCTATGCTGTGACAGTTGCTTGACAACCAACTCACTTGAAGAACCATAACTACATCAACAATGCTTCTAAACCTTATTCGTCTTTTAGCTTATTTGGCGATGGGTTCCCCACACTGTACTCGTAAGAGTCAGTATATAAACTTGCCACCCTTATCTTTTCGGTTAAATCTTAGAATAACCTGATTCTCTCGGGCGAGTGTATTGACGGTATATAATCAGTATGCTACTTCATCAATAAGATGTAGCAAATATCTGGGCTAACTTATCCTAGCTTAGTGGGCTGAACCGTTGCCGTGATAGTTGTCTGAATCGTAGAAACCGTTCTTGGTGCCAAAAATGAGAGCGGATACGGTAAAAATAATGGTTAAGACCACTAAAATCAGTTTGATATCCATCTATAGTTTACTTACTTGTATCTGAAAAACAGGATCTGAAACACTACTGAATACTTTTGACCGATCAGTATTTTGGTCTATTCAGTATAGATACACATCTTACCACGAAAGTTATGTTCAAGTTGAATCAGCGTTTCACCCATCAACAGGGTCAGCGGGGGAAGTCTGATGAACGCACTTGCCTACCTGAGTGCAACCCTCTTATCCACACTAACCCAACCTATCCACATCTAGGAAAAGTCAGTAATTACGTCATAAGCGATGGTGCAGGCTCCCTCGTGATTTATCCGAGGGATGAAACCGAGCAAGTCGTAAAGACAGCGGGATTTATCCCGCTATAACATTCTTAAGTGATATAATATAACCATAAGTAGAGATACAGTTAGGTCTTGACCTAGCCAAGGTCAGTAGGGCGTTTTTGACTGCGCCATCCAGGGTTTTTCTCTGGAACTCTAAGAAGACGAGCAAAACGAAGGGA
>NZ_JAVKEW010000134.1:0-4990 GCF_040226375.1 Coleofasciculus sp. G2-EDA-02
GAACAATGGATAATGACCTCTCCTTAAAAGAAGAGGATTGAAATTAAGGAAAATCTTTTTTAATTTCTTCGTAAACGAAGAGGTCTTAGACCCAATTAATCAATTGTCAATTATCAATTATTAATTATCCATTGATAAAATTCCGGTCAAATCCAAGACAAATCCAGGCAGAATTGATTCTCCTGATAATGTCGTCGGCTGATTAAGAGTTTCTACAGCTTGATTAGGGCGATAAACTTCTACATTTTGCATCTGGGGATCAATTAACCAACCCAATAGTAAACCATTTGCCAGATACTCTTGCATTTTTGCCTGAATATCTTCTAATTCGTCGCTCAAAGAACGTAACTCTACTAAAAAATCCGGACACAGGGGGACAAACTTTTTCCGTTGTTCTGGGGTTAAAGCTTGCCAACGATCTAATCGTACCCAAGCCGCATCAGGAGAGCGAATAGCACCATTAGGTAAGCGAAAACCTGTAGACGAGTCGAACCCTTCACCTAAACCACTTTGTTGATTCCAGAGCCACAGTTGACCCGTCAAGCGTAAATTTCGTCTTCCGGTATCACCACCAGTTAATGCCATAACGACTAATTCTCCCTGTGCAGTTCTTTCCAATTTTAAATCTCGATTGGCGCGGCAAATCTGCTCAAACTGTTCATCGGTAAGGGTGAGGGTGGGACGTAAGTTTAAGGTGATGGCTGTCATAGGGTTTTTGATGATAAGCGGTTATTAATATGATAGAAAATTTGCCGGATGGGAGTCGCGATCGCGTCTTTGATGGCTAAAGAGGGAATTTTGTTAGTAATCACGCGATTTCGCTATACAGACGTTGAACCCGATAGTCTACCTTGGGCGCTGACTTGAGAAAGTATAATCCGAAAGTGTAGCCGACTCAAGCCGTCTGGCTAAATGCAATGCAGCTATTTCATCCCCCTGATAAATCCCCAGGGATTTAACCATAGCTGTGTTGTAAAATTGAAAGAGTCATTACCCATAAAGCTATCTATGCTAAGAACAGTTGAAGGCGTTTATCAGAACGGACAAATTCAGCTAGCTGAACTTCCACCAGATGTGAGCGATCGCGCCCAAGTTTTGGTTACTTTTTTGGAAGCCGGAAAAATCAATCCTGAACAACTGCGCCAATTGATTGATCAATTAGAAACAATTGCAGGTATCCAGCAAGGTTTGGCTGAAGTTGATACCGGAAAAACTCGCCCTATTGGAGATTTTATCCAAGACATTCAGCAAAACTATGGCATTTCAGGTTGAAATTACCCCGATTGCTGAAGCTCAGATTGAGCAATCCTATCGTTGGTTAACATCAATACTATGTAGAGTGTTTTAGAGTCTAAAAAGTTAATTTTGAATTGGAGAAGATTCATCGCATTTCCAAGATGCTTTTCTAGCTGCTTCGTTTTTCGATGCTTTGTGACTCACTCATAATAACTCCAACTTTGTCTCTCCTCTAGCTAGATTACATCTATTATAGAGCCAAGGACGCTAGGATCGAGGTAAACTCAACCCTAGCGCAGGAGGTTTGACAGTCCCTCGACTAAAGTACGAGGGATTCTGCCGACAGAACGTATTCGTTCCCGCTGCGACCGTCAAACGCCGCCTAGCCAGTCAGTTAGATATCCAACTTTCTGGTTACTTACCGTCCTGGTGCTGTCCGCTTTTGGCGGGGTGTCTCCACCAGGGGTGTTAGTACAATTCTACGACAAGAAAATAAACAATAAAGGAAAAAATGGGCGAACATAAGCGAAGCGTGAGCATTCCTCCCCGTTCTGGGGACGCGGGGTTTCCTGTTGGGGAGGATGCATTATGATTTTGACGAACAATTCTCCCGGTTCCAACCAAGACTGGGATTGGGCGATGTGGAGTGTTGACGCGGTTCAGGGGGAACTCCACTACAAACGCGCCCAAGACTCCTTACGTGAGTTAGTTCGCAATCTCGACTTAACCCCCCAAGAACAAACGGGGTTAGAGTCGGAAATTGGGGATTTAGCTAATCTCTTGGACAAACTCGAACATAGTTGTGTGCAAATCGCTGCCTTTGGTATGGTAGGACGGGGCAAATCCTCGGTACTGAATGCGTTATTAGGACAACCTGTGTTTGAAACTGGGGCGCTACATGGGGTGACTCAGAATGCTCAAACCGCCAATTGGCAATTAAGTCAGGAAACCTTGGCAAACAGTGCTCACGAAATCCTGCGCGTGGCGTTACCTAGTATTGGGGAATCCCAAATCCAGTTTATTGATACGCCAGGGATTGATGAAGTCAATGGGGAAACCCGTGAGGCGTTAGCGGTAACTGTTGCCAGACAAGCAGATCTGATTCTATTTATTATCGCTGGGGATATTACCAAAGTCGAATATGAAGCCCTGTCTCAATTACGAGATAGCGGTAAGCCAATGCTACTCGTCTTTAATAAAATTGACCAATATCCCGAAGCCGATCGCGAGGCGATTTATCGTAAAATACGCGATGAACGGGTGAAACAGTTGTTGTCTCCCGCCGAGATTGTCCGGGTGGCGGCTGCACCTTTAGAAGCGGTAGCTGTGCGTCGTGCTGATGGTAGCCGCACGATTCAACGGCGTCTGGGAACCCCCCAGATTGAAGAATTAAAGCTGAAAATACTAGAAATTTTGCACCGGGAGGGTAAATCCTTAGTCGCCTTAAATTCGATGATGTACGCGGGTGAGGTGAATGAACAACTGGTGCAACGGAAAATGGAGATTCGGGAAGAAAGTGCCAATCAGATGATCTGGAAAGCCGTGATGACCAAAGCCGTCGCGATCGCACTCAATCCAGTTACGGTTCTGGATCTACTCACAGCAACGGTTGTAGACGTGGTGATGATTCTAGCATTATCTCGCCTCTACGGTATCTCCATGACCCAGCAAGGTGCTGTGGGATTGCTTCAGAAAATCGCCTTGAGTATGGGGGGAATTGGTGCGAGTGAACTGTTAGCGACATTGGGATTAAGTAGTATTAAGGGATTGTTAGGGCTATCTGCACCCGCTACCGGGGGGGTTACCTTAGCGCCTTATCTGTCTGTCGCCATGACTCAGGCGGGTGTCGCAGGTGTTTCTACTTATGCAATTGGACAAGTGACAAAAGTTTATTTAGCCAATGGCGCCTCTTGGGGAGAAGATGCACCTAAAACTGTAGTTAGTCGCATTCTGGCGTCGTTGGATGAAACCTCCATTCTCAATCGGATTAAAGGAGAATTGGCAGCTAAATTAGGTGGTACGCCTTAAGTATGTAGAGACGTAACATACTACCTCTCTACATGAATACATAACTCTAGTTAACAGGCGTCTCATCTACCTGATCAGGCTGAGAATTAGGTTGCTCAATACCCTCAATCTCTGGGCGAGGTTCACTCTCAGCCGTTGGATTTACATCCAGTATCGGCTTCCCTCCCGATTGTCGTGGCAGGTTCTCCTCCGCTTCCGGATTTTCATCCTGGAGAGTGCGAATTTCTCGCTCTAATTGCTGCCATCCCTGCTCGAAAAATTCTTGAGACGGCGTTCTAGCTTGAGCCATTCCTTGACCCGCTATGCCAATTGTGGTAACAACTGTAGTCAGTATAACAATTGTAAATTTCATCGCGATCGCTCTCCTTAAGATACTGTTGCAGAATGCCGAGTCTGAAACCATTCCCGCCTTACCCTGAACCCATAAGAGTTAGAAAAGTTATCCTGCTTCAGAACAGGTGAATTTACCGCTCCGGAGTTGACGTATATCAACCTTTGTGATAATAATTATAGCTTAAACTTGATGACGACGGCTATAACTCAGAACTCTACCCGTTCCCTGTTCCTTGACAAATGACATAAACGAATAACTATTCCTCCAACCGATACCCCAACTCTGCTAATCTCAGACGAGATTGTCGCCATTTAGGTTGCACTTTGACAAATAATTCTAGATAAACTTTACCGGCAATTAACTTTTGGATTTGCTGACGCGCCTCCGAACCAACAGTTTTCAGCATACTGCCCTTTTTCCCAATTAAAATTCCTTTTTGCGACTCTCGTTCAACGTGAATCGTGGCGAGGATGCGGGTAATTTTAGGTTCTTCTTCAACGACATCAATCGTAATCGCAACGGAATGGGGAACTTCCTGGCGAGTCAACAGCAGAATTTGCTCTCGAATTAATTCTCCCATAATAAAACGTTCGGGTTGATCGGTGACTAAATTCGGCGGATAATAATAAGGACCTGGTTCTAGTCGATCAATTAACTGTTGCGGCAAGGATGCCAACCCGTCACCCGTCAGGGCAGAGAATTTTATCACCTGCCAATTGTGGGGATCTGCCAGTTGATGATACCCTTCATCTAAGTCTTTCCCTGGCGATTGTAAATCCGATTTGTTAATACCTAGAATTACAGGTGTTGAGGTTTGAGTGAGTAGATTACTAATGTAGCGATCGCCTCCTCCTGCTGGTGTCGCTCCATCCACCACAAACAGCACCACATCCACCGCTTCAATCGCAATCTTAGCATTTTGTACCAACACTTTCCCCAATTGATGATGAGGCTTGTGGATTCCTGGCGTATCCACAAAAATCAGTTGGGCATTTTCTGTGGTAAGAATACCCTGTAAGCGGTTGCGGGTGGTTTGGGCGATGGGTGACGTGATGGCAATTTTCTGTCCCACCAATTCATTCATTAACGTCGATTTACCCACATTCGGGCGTCCAATAATACCCACAAAGCCAGATTTAAATCCCTCTGGGGCTTGAGGAATCATCACGGCGTCTGCGTCGGGGATTAAGGTAAAATTGTTGCTGTTTTCCATTTTATAATCTTATAATTTTTTGAGCGACAAAAGCTTTCATACAATTCTAGTCATAACCTTAGAGACGAATATGGCACATCTGTCTAACTGTAGGGGCGGGTTTAGGGACAATTGTAGGGGCGGGTTTAGGGACAATTGTAGGGGCGGGTTTAGGGACACAAGTAGGCTCGGGTGGGCGG
>NZ_JAVKEW010000135.1:0-9492 GCF_040226375.1 Coleofasciculus sp. G2-EDA-02
ATTGATAATTGACAATTGATTAATTGGGTCTAAAACCTCTTCGTTTACGAAGAAATTAAAAAAGATTTTCCTTAATTTCAATCCTCTTCTTTTAAGGAGAGGTCATTATCCATTGTTCATTATCCATTGTCAATTTGTGAAATTATTTTTTGATTCTTGAATTCTGCCTGATTAGTCGTGATTAAATTCTGTGAATATTCCTCAAACCCTTACATATAGACGAATGACGATAAGATCCCTTAACTTCAATTATTTCCCAGCTACTTACCCTTTTACTCCCGATTAAGATATTGTTCAATTAGCGTCACCAATTTTTTCAAGCTAATCGGCTTCGCCAGGTAATCCGTTACCCCTGAAGCCAAGCATTTTTCCCGATCCCCAGGCATTGCCAAAGCGGTGACAGCAATAATTGGCATCCGAGGCAAATTCATGTCCGCCCGAATCTGGCATGTTGCTTCTAATCCATCCATTTCTGGCATTTGAATATCCATTAAAATTAAATCGGGTGTATGCTGTTTAGCTTGTTGAACCGCTTCGATACCGTTTCGCGCTAAAACTACGCGAAACCCTTTACTGTGCAAATAATCCGTCATTGTCAAAATATTTGCTTCATTATCTTCTGCCAATAGAATTAACGGTAACTCTTGTGCCACTGGTGGATAATCACTCTGAGATGTTGGGGCAAACAACTGACTCAAAACAGACTGTAACTGGGGACGAGAAACGGGTTTAAGCAGATAATCAGACGCCCCTAATTCTAAAGCTTTAGTCGGATCATCTACCACGGAAACCACCACCACCGGGATTGATGCCGTAGCCGGATTTCCTTTTAACTGAAGCAACACCTCCCAACCGGAAATATCCGGCAGTAAAATGTCTAAGATAATCACATCCGGCTTAAACTTATGCACGGCGTCAATCGTACCTTCACCCTGAGGATGGATCAAAACCGTTACTCCTAATTCTCTCAGATAACGGGCAATATGGTTCGCTGAAGCATCCGAGTCTTCCACGACTAAGGCGTTGTGAATCGGAGGCAATTCTTTAGACACCAGTTTAGTCTCCCTCAGGGTTTGCCCTTTCAACTTGGTATGTTTCCAGGGAAGTGTCACCGTAAAGCAACTTCCCTTACCCACCTCACTTTCTAAAGTAATACTTCCTCCTTGTAATTCCACAATTCGCCGCACCAATGCTAACCCTAACCCTGTACCAGCATAGCGACGTGAGAGACTGCTATCTAATTGCACAAAGGGTTTAAACAGTTTATTCAAGTTTTCTGGGGCAATACCAATCCCAGTATCGGTAACACTAAACTGCAACTGTTCATTGTCCGGATCTGCCGTAACCTGTAACGACACCTCGCCACTATATGGTGTAAATTTTACCCCATTACTTAATAAATTCACTAACACTTGGCGCAGGCGTCGTTCATCCACTTCAATCTCGCTGACTACCGATGCAATTTGGTAATGGAGTTTAATATTTTTCTGCTGAGCCTGCTGTTTAATAAAGGTTAAACTCGATGTACAAAGATAGTCTACAGAAACCGGATTAAGCGAGAAGGACATTTTGCCGGACTCAATTTTAGAAAGATCCAGAATATCATTAATTAAGTCTAACAAATGCTTGCCACTTTGTTCAATTGTCACCAGGGATTTTCGCTGCTTGGCGGTTAACTCCCCATAGACTTCTTCCTGTAGGGCTTCGGCTAAACCCAGAATCGCATTCAGAGGTGTTCGCAACTCATGACTCATACTTGCCAGAAACTCATCTTTTAAACGGGTAGCCCTGGCTAATTCAGCATTGGCTAAACTAATCCGTTCATTACTTTCGCGTAACTGTTTTTCTGCCTGCTTGCGTTCAGTGATATCATAAACTAAGGCACAAGACCATAATAGTTTCCCTTGGTCATCTAAGACGGGACTTGTGGACATATACGCCCAGATCTTGTTTCCGGCTTTCGTACACAATTGCACCTCTTGTCGATGAACTTGGCTTGGATTGAGCTGGATAGGAAACGGCGGGGCAAAATAGTTATCCCCTGGCGTGATAAAATCCGCGATCGCATGTCCTAACATTTCCACTTCGGTATACCCCAACATCCGTGCCATTGCCTGATTGATGTAGGTAGTATTTCCTTGGGCATCAATCACCCAGATTCCTTCCTCGGCGAGTTCCACAATTTGGGCGTAGCGAGTCTCGGTTTCCCGAATCTGACATTCTAACTTCTGGTTGAGGCGTTTAATCTCATTTTCTGCCTGCTGACGTTCGGTAATATCGGTGAGAAAAACAATCACAAATGTGCCATTTTGGGTTTGAATCGTACTCAGCCCCACTTCAATGGGAAACTCACTCCCATCCCGACGTTTGGCAGATAAAGTCTTAGATTTACCCATGGCTCTTTTACTCGGATGGGCGAGATAATCAGCCCGATAATCACTATGGATGAAGTGATAGCGTTGAGGCATTAAATATTCAATCTCCCGCCCAAATACCTCGGTGCGATTATAGCCAAATAACTCTTCTGCTTTAGCATTAAAAATAACAATTTCCCCTTGAGCCTTGGTGACAATGATCGCTTCTGAAGCGGATTCTAAGAACGCCCGGAACTTAGCCTCACTCTCCCGCAGGGCGGCTTCTGTCGCTTTGCGATCGCTAATATCTTCCACAACCGCTAGGGCATAGTTTTGATCCTTTTCTGAATCATGCACCCGCGAGATGGAAATATAAACCCATCGCCATTTTCCATCTTTACGAATGTAGCGTTTTTCCAGAGAATAGTTAGAACTTTCCCCCGCCATCAACTGCTGTAAATATCCCTTATTTTGTTCCCGATCATCCGGGTGAGTAATATCTTGCACCAGCCGCCCCACTAATTCCGATTCCGGATAGCCAGTAATGTCACAATAACGTTGATTTACCCGCAAGAGTTCTCCCGAAGGCTTAGCAACAGCAATCCCAACAGAGGCTTGTTCAAAGATAGCACGGAAGCGTTCTTCACTATCCTGTAATGCCCGTTCAGCTTGTTTTCTTTCCGTAACATCATGAATAATCGAAACCAGAAAAATCCGTCCTTGGATCTCAATCGGACTCGAATACACTTCCACCTCGCGAATCTCTCCCGACGCCAGACGGTGAGGAAAAACAAAATAGGTGCGTTCCTCTAATTTTGCCCGTCTCATCTCCGCCTTAACTTGAGTCGGTAGTAGACAATTTAGATCCGTAATCTTCTTAGTGATCAGTTGCGATCGCGAATAGCCGTAAAAATCTACCGCCGCCCAGTTTGCATCAGTAATTGCACCCGTTTCGGCATCGATTAAGAGTTTAATCGCCTTACTATTCTCAAACATGGCACGAAAACGGGCTTCACTCTCTCCCAGGGCGGCTTCGGCTTTTTGTCGTTGCCATGCATTGGTTAAAATTTCACCCACGATTCTCAGCAGATGAATACAGCTATCTGACCAAATTTTTTCCTGGCGAAATGAATCAAATCCTACCCAACCCATCATAGTCCCTTGATAGATTAGGGGAACCGCGATATGAGAACATCGATGAGAGGCTTGCCAATAGTGGCGATCTAGGGTAGCTTGATCAGGTAGATGATTAATATTGGGAATATAAACCACCTCACCCCGTTGCAGTTGAGCAAATTCCCAAGGAAAGGTTGAGATAGAAACCTCTGGGCAGGCATGAATTTGGCGGTTGATTCCGGGTGTCACCCATTCATGAGTCATCCTTACCGTCTGCCCATCCTGACTCATCTGAAAAATATAACTGGTATCCACTTGAGTGAACGCGCCAATTTCGGCTAAAGCCTGGGTGATTCCGGCTTGAATATCGGCAGATGCCAGATTAATGAAGCGAGTGGAAATAGTGGCAACGAGTTGATCAAAGTCTAATTGATATTGTAATGCCGCTTCTGCCGCTTTGCGATCGCTAATATCGGTATGTGAACCCACCATCCTTACCACTGTACCCGACTCATCCCACAGGGCTTGTCCGCGATCTAAAATCCATTTATAGGAGCCATCTTTACACAAGAGGCGATGCTCACTACTATAATAAGGAGTCTTCTGGTCAAAATGGTCTTGAATCAACCCCATCACCCACTCTAAGTCATCGGGATGGACTCTTTTCGACCATTCATCCACATGATTGGCAATTTCATCATCCTCATAGCCCAACATTTCTTTCCAACGGGGCGATAGGAACACTTGATTCGTTTTCACATTCCAATCCCAGATGCCATCATTATTCCCCCGCAGGGCTAAATGCCAACGTTCTTGACTAACACGCAAGGCTTCCTCGGCTTGTTTGCGATCAGTAATATCAGAGGCAATGCCATCAAGTCGCAGGGGATAGCCATCCTCATCGTAAGTCACCCGCCCCCGATCGCAAAACCAGCGAATTTCTCCATCGGGTCGCTGAATCCGATATTCTAGGCTGTATGTCCCCTGTGCCAATAACTGTTGACGAAAGGTACTGACTTGGGCATAATCATCAGGATGAACCACCTCTAGCCACAGGTTGGGATGGTCAAAAAAGTCTTGTACTGGGCGTCCATAAACCCTTTCTGTAGCTGGATTCAGGTACAGCACCTTATGGGTAGTCGCACAGACTGACCAAACCATATCATCAAGGGCATTAAGAATACTATCTAAGCGTTGTTTATTTTGGCGCAATGCCACTTGCGTCCGCAATGCCGATATACCATAAGCTAGGTCATTTGCCAATTCTGTCAGTAATCTGACTTCAGCTTGATTAAAAGCATCGGCTTCACTGGCATAGATATTCAACGCCCCCAAACAGGTTCCTTCTACAATTAAGGGTAAGGCGATAGATGCCGCGTAACCTTGTTTGATTGCCCCATCTCGCCAAAGCTGATAAGTTGGATCAGTGAGAATATTTTGGATAATTCTGGGTTCTTGGGTGCGAATCGCTGTCCCTGTGGGTCCTGTGCCGCGTTGATTATCCCCCCAACTAATCTGTAAGGTTTCAATATAGTTATCCTCATACCCCGCTTGGGCAACTGGATGCACGGTTTTGGCATCATCGGTTTCAGCAAAACCAATCCACACACAACGATAGCCACCGAATTCCACAATTATCTGACAGATATTGTGCAGCAGGGTGGTTTCATCGGTAGCCAAGACTAAAGCTTGGTTACATTCAGAAAGGGTTCGCAGGGCGCGATTGGCGCTATAGAGTTCTTGTTCGGAACGCTTACGCTCTGTGATATCCTGAGTCACAACCATACCTGCGATGATTTCACGGGTCTGGTTTTTCACGGGTAGGGCATGAACGGAGAAAATACGATCCTGAAAGGGAATCTCACGGGTAACAGTTTCGCCCGCTAAGACTTGGCGATAGATGGGTTCTAGCTGGGTAGAGGTTTGGGGGGGAAAGCATTCCCAGATAGTGTTTCCTTCTAATTGGGTTTTGGATAAACTTACAGGGGCTAAACCACTCCCATCTGCGAGTAGATAGCGCAATTCATGATTAAATAGAAGTACCGCCCCATGGGGGAAGTTTTCAACGACTGCCCGATAGCGGGCTTCACTCTCCCGCCAACGGCGATCGCTCTTTTGTAAATGTTGTTCTAAACGGTAGGATAGGTAGGCGGCGATAGTGGAACCACCGATACCGATAATAGCTGCAAGTGCCAAGACAAAGCCAGTAAACTGTCGCTGTTGTTCTAATTGTTGGTTGAGTTGAGTCTGTTGTTGTTGTTCGATTGCCAGAAACTGCTGGATTTCATCGTTAACCTGATCCATGACTTGCTTCCCCTCTAGCAGTTGAGCGATGAATTCCGGGGATTCTATGGCGGTTTCAGGTTGGGAATTCACGAGTCGGAGATTGCGTTGGAGCAAGGTGATTCTAGCCGTGGCTAATTGGCGAATCCGTTGCAGGCGATGGGTTTGGGAATGTTCTTGGGCGACGAGTTGACGCAATTGTTCCAGACTTACGGGAATTTGTGCGATCGCGGATTCATAGCCAGTGAGAAAGTCTTGACGGCGGGTAATTTCATACCCTCGCACAGCGGTGTCGGCTTTGAGGAGATCGGAGTGTAAGCGTTGAGCTTCCAGACGCACCTGTTGAGTCTGTTGCAATCGAGTTTCGGCTTGGGCGGTTTGGAATTGCAACCAGCTAAATGTGGCGAGTGACGTGACTAGACAGGTGACAGGAATAGCCAGGATTAACTGGCGTTTTTGTTGACGGGAAATCGTGATCCGGCGAAATTGTCGAGGTTGGGCGGGGTTGCTATCCATGCTAGGTGCTTCTGGGGGAAAGCTGATTCAACTCATCTCTAGCATAGTGTAGGGGCGGGTTTCACGATTATCGTTTCGGTTGCATCCAGATGTAACTAAACCCGCCCCGACTGAGGGGTTTGGTAACAGGGGTTTGGTAACAGGGGTTTGGTAACCAAACCCCTACGGTTGCTGGGGTTCGATGCGGATCAGTTGTCCGTTGGCTTCATCGGTGAGAATGTATAATAGTCCATCAGGACTTTGGCGCACATCCCGCACCCGTTGACCGATAGGGATGGATGTCTCATTTACCACATTACTGGATTCATCAAGTTCAATATGGCGGACATCGCGGGAAACTAGCCCCCCCGCAAATAAATCGCCTTGCCATTGGGGGACGCGATCGCTATCATAAATAACCAGACCCGATGGTGCGATCGCACGAGTCCAGACGAATTTGGGATCGACCAAACCCGGACGAGACTGCTGATCAGAAATGATTCCCCCAGAATATTCGCGGCTATGGGTGACGAGGGGCCAACCGTAGTTTTCACCCGCTTCCACCAGATTTAATTCATCGCCGCCTCTGGCGCCATGTTCCGTAGACCAAATCCGATTGGTTTGGGAATCGAATGCGAGTCCCTGGATATTGCGATGTCCATAACTCCAGATGGCTGGATCAGCTTCTGGGGATTCGACGAAAGGATTGTCATTGGGTATTGTACCATCGTCGTTGAGGCGGATAATTTTACCTAAATGACTGCGGCGGTTCTGCGCCTGTTGACGGATTAGATCACCATCGAGTTGAACCGGTGGATTTCCCCCATCACCGATCGCGACTAACATGGTATCGTCAGGTAGCCACACAATGCGGGAACCGAAATGCTGTCCCCCTGATTTAAGTTGAGATACCTGGAAAATTACCTCTAAATCCTGGAGGGCGCTACCCTCAAATTTGGCACGGGCAACTCGTGTATGATTAGCTTGGCGCGTACCGTGGGAATAGGTGAGATAGACCCAAGAATTCTCAGAAAAGCGGGGATGAAGGGAGATATCCATTAACCCACCCTGCTGCATTGCAAACACTTCTGGCACCCCAGGGATGGGTGTGGGATCGAGTACCCCATCGCGGACAATTCGCAGTTGTCCTGATCGCTCAGTAATTAGTATCGCACCATCGGGTAACCATGCCATACCCCAGGGATGATCTAACCCTTCGACGATGGTAGTTTTCTGGAAGCCTTGAGGTGTAGCGACTGGATCAGCCGCATCCTGGGATGAGGCTGAATCCACCGATTCGGGTGGGGTTTGGGGAATGGTGGTGGTAAATGCACAACTGGTGAGGGTTACTAGCGCGATCGCACTCCCAGTTTCTTGGATTAGGCGAGGGATTTTGATAGTCATGGCGATTTTCCGTCTGATGTGGTGGTTCGCTAGAGGTGTTAAGTTCTTTCTTTTGGGTGTACCTCATCTGTTGGGGAAAGCGCAATGTTTAGCATAAGTTCCAAATACACTAGATCTCTAAAGGAGTCACAATACGGTGGTGGGCAATGCCCACCCTACTCCCAGCCAACGACAATAGGAGATTGACAATCTAAATTTGAGGTTAATTACTCTTGGTATAAGATTACAAATCTCGCATTTGTTGCTCCACACTCATCGCAATTTGCAAGGCTTCATCGAGCAAATAACCATACTGATCCGTTGACAGATCAAGTTCTCCCGCCACTAAACTGGTTAAATTATTTTCTAGTGTAACCATCAAGTCATCCGGTCGTGCCATTCCCCCTTGTTTCGTCCGAATAATTTCTATCTTAATCCCTTGCAGCAAACTATTTTTAGTCATTCGTAACGTCCGCAACACCTTCTCCGCTGCTAAGCAATTATCCCCTGGGCAGTTTTTTTCCGTCCGACTCAGTTGATTCAGCATGGCTAGGGATTTAACCACACGATTGTACTTATCCACTTGCCGTAACAACTTAGCCACAGATTTCCAGCGTTTTGCCTGATTCAGCAGCCAAATATTCGCTAATACTAAAATCACAACTGACCCAAAAAAAAACAAAAGAAAGACGTTGGCAATGTCCGCCCCAGCACTCGGCAAATTCCCCGATCGCTTCACCGCCAGAAACCCCACAGGCATAACAAAAATCAGAATTAGACCCAAACTAAAGACCTCAATAAACAGCAGCGATCGCAGATGTTGGGAGTTACGCCAAAATAAGCCACGGTAAACCGTTGTGGCTAGCCCTGCACTCAGATCTAACCCGGCGCTTTGCTCTAATTCGGTTGGAGTAATTGGCAAATCTGCTAAATTATTCAGCATAAAATTATCTCCCCAAGTCATTAATTTTTTCTGCTTAATTAAAGCCTAAAGCGTGAGTCAGAGTTTTCCAAATATGCACATAGAAATTACTCTCTAAAGGACGAAACAGCGCAAAGTCTTTTCCCGGCGTACCAAAAAAGGGTCGCAGTGACCAACCCAACTGACTGCCAACAAAACCGTAGAGAAATAACCAAGCTTGCACAACCTTAAGATTACGGGATTTATCCGTATCTTGAGAATGAGAATGCAGCAACTTCATGCTTTGGTAGAAAAACTGAATACCGATCACGCCAGTTAAGGCAAAAATGACCACATTGAGTAACTTGAAAAACTCGTAATCATTCACCGAGAGCAGGAAAAACAAGACCACAGGAACAAACGCCAAAAGCATGACACTGATCACTGACGTGGTGGCTAAGAGCAAAACTAAATATTGGCGAAAATTGCGCTGTGAACCCGTCACCACCTCGAAAATATATAAACTGGGCAGACAAACCAGCAATGTGATTAAATAAAGACCAGGTAACTTAATCGCTGAACTAATCGCCTGCAGCCAATGACTCGACGCCCCAATCACCAAGCCGTACAACGCGATAAACGAAGCGCTACAGACTAATAATGAAACAATTTTACTATCGAGTCCGATTTTCTTCTCAACCTCGGTCAGAAACGTCTTGCGATCGCGTAAAAAAGACATCAAACTAGCAAAGTGATTCATCCTGTCCTCCGGGTATACAAGTCGAATCTCTACATTCCTCGACTATAGCAGGAGTTTAATGGGCGTAGGGGCGCATGGCGTGCGCCCATAAAATCGACAAATCTATCCCACAATTTTATCTGTATCAGTCCAGTAGGAATATTGTGTATAAATGACGATATTGTAGGGGCGCATGGCGTGCGCCCATAAAATCGACAAAT
>NZ_JAVKEW010000136.1:0-114413 GCF_040226375.1 Coleofasciculus sp. G2-EDA-02
CCCTCTGGGGTTATCTAAGTTAGGCTCAATACTTGGTAGTTTTCTACGGGTATTTGGTTTAAGTATTGCCGCAAGGATAGATAGCTGTAAGGTGTGTCGCGGAACTAAGAATCCCCGTACTTATAGGACGGGGAGTGTCAAAAATGCAATACTGAAGATGAGGTAAAAGATAAGAGATAGAACGCAGGAATGGAAATTCGAGCAACGGATACACCACGGGTAGATTGGACTGGTGATGCCCTAGCACTGGGATTCTTTGAAGATGCTGTGGAGTTAACGGGCGACTTAGCCCAGCTTGATCAGAAACTCTCAGGTACGCTTAAGGAACTGATTGAGGAAAGCGAATTTAAGGGAAGCGTTGGCAATAGTGCTGTAACTCGTGTGGGTGCCGGTAGCTCAGTTCGCAAAGTTATTTTAGTTGGGCTGGGAAAATCTGATGCCCTAACGGTAGATAGTTTACGCCGAAGTTCGGCTGCGATCGCGCGGATGGCAAAGCAGCAAAAGAGCAAAACCCTGGGTATTAGTCTACCTGCGGCGAATAATGATGCCGCCCTCAGCGCTCAAGCAATAACGGAAGGGATTACTCTAGCACTGCATGTCGATAATCGCTTTAAGTCGGAACCTGAAGATAAGGGTGCGAAATTAGAACAGGTTGAATTACTCGGACTCGGTGATGTCCAAGATGCAATTAACCAAGCCAATGCGATTGGTGAAGGCGTAATCTTAGCACGAGAGTTAGTCGCCGCCCCTCCGAATTCTGTAACACCAATGACGTTGGCACAGACGGCACAGGATATTGCCTCCGCTTATGGCATGACGCTAGAAGTATTAGAGCGAGAAGAATGCGAAAAGTTGGGCATGGGCGCGTTTTTGGGCGTGGCGCAAGCCTCAGAAATGCCACCCAAGTTTATTCATCTCACCTACAAACCAGAAGGGACACCGCGTCGAAAAGTGGCGATTGTGGGCAAAGGATTAACCTTTGATTCTGGTGGCTTGAATCTGAAAGTCTCAGGTAGCGGTATTGAAACCATGAAAATGGATATGGGAGGGGCGGGTGCTACCTTTGGTGCAGCCAAAGCCATTGGTGAATTAAAGCCGGATGTCGAGGTTCACTTTATTAGTGCAGCGACGGAGAATATGATTAGTGGTCATGCGTTGCATCCTGGTGATATCCTTACGGCGTCCAATGGTAAAACCATTGAAGTGAATAATACCGATGCCGAAGGGCGGCTGACGCTGGCTGATGCTCTGGTGTTTGCCGAAAAGCTAGAGGTGGACGCGATCGTGGATTTAGCCACCCTCACCGGGGCTTGTGTTGTGGCTCTCGGCAATGATATTGGTGGACTTTGGACAACCGATGACACCCTCGCCACTCAACTCAAAACAGCATCGGAAAAAGCGGGCGAAAAATTCTGGCAGATGCCGATGGAAGAGAAATATTTTGAGGGAATGAAGTCACCGATTGCTGACATGAAAAACACCGGTCCTCGTGCTGGTGGTTCAATCACGGCGGCTCTATTTTTAAAGCAGTTTGTTAAACAGACCTCTTGGGCGCATTTAGATATTGCAGGTCCGGTGTGGGCAGATAAAGAAGACGGTTGCAATAATGCCGGGGCTACGGGTTTTCCAGTTCGCACACTGGTCAACTGGGTTTTGGCATAAGCTAAATTCGTAGTTTCACGAAGCGTGCTATAAACGATCGCCTCGCTGACTACAAACGTTTAACTGAGTTTGATGGATTCGTAGGGGCGCAATGCTTGCGCCCTGACTAAGGTGTGTGAGGAAATTTTTCAATCTTGTAGTGGCGTGGCACACCTAATTTGATAGATTAGATTTGGCTTGTAGTAAGGGCATTGGTCCCTATCTTTTGTTGGGTTTCGTTCCTCAACCCAACCTACAACCTATTCCACAATTGAATAAAGGGCGCACGTCTGTGCGCCCCTACAGGGCGAATGCATTAAATTATCGAAGCCAGAACGAATTTTATGTCTTGCTATTCGAGAAGGAATATGCTAAAGAGGGTAATAAATTTTTATCGGATGAGTCTCTAATCAAAAGTCACATCCGGTTCATAATCTCGACAGCGTTCGCAGGAACCAAGAGGGTTCACAGCACAAAGCAAAAACGCTGACTTAGCATAATATCGACAGGTATATTTTTTATCGACCGTTTTTGATAATTGCCTCATTCGTTGCTCGTGAAAATCAATCAAGCGTTTAATCTGAGCATGAGAGTTCAGACGCATGCGTTTAAATCCAATTGTTGTCATCGCTAACTTAACCCAATACAGTTTTGGGATTTATTTCCTTAATTTTCTGTAGACAATGGTATAATAACGCCTAATTGTGCCATAAAATATCTGCCCGATTGCACAGATACAAAGGGAAACCTTATGCATTCATTATATTTTGCACCTTGCCCTAGGGAATAGTTCAGTCCATTTTCAACAAGCTTTTGAGCAAACAATCGGAGAATGAACAAGGACAAAACCGTAGACACATCGATTAGGACTTTCCGAACAGTAGTAGAGACGTTGCCTGCAACGTCTCTACCATAAGATGTGTCCTAACCGCTATGGCGGTTGCTATACTTGAAACATCCTTTGTAGTAAAATACCCCCACTAATTGCTTCTCATCAAACCAAATTGGCAGCAGGATAATTTCTCAGCTATCCGGCTTTCCCTTCTCTAGGAAGCGACTACATCCGCAACGGTCAACGCATTCAACTTATCGAGGTTGAGTCCCGAAATAGTATCGAGCGTTTGTCCGCCTAATTCCCCATACATTCTAGCCAATGCCCCCGTTAAGCCAGCATTGTAGTCCATCGCCACTTCATTCCGAATGAAGTCCGTGCGCTCATCAACATAATCAAAATCATTGGCTGAAGCTGGACCCCCCACAAGCGCCCCGTAGAGAATGTGCTGATTATCGCGAGAATCGCTAATATTAGTCACTCCAGAAGCGGCACGGTGGTGAGGGTTGAGCGCATAGTCCTCACCAAAACCAACCATGTAACTAAAGTTTCTAGGATTATCGCCCAGAATGTAGTCAATTTGCCCCTCAGCAAAATCAGAGTATTTCCCGTTGGGGTCATTCACCGTATCCGCGTAGACGCCAGCCAAGAATGAGGTATTGGCGCTGTAGCGCAGGGAACCCCACTGACTCAGCCATGCGAGTCCACCGGAAGTATAGGTTGGGGTGCTACCGCCAGGAAGCCAGGAGTTTAACCAGCCTTCCACATCACCCTTATACTTAGTGTTTCCAGTTTCTTGAGCCAACAAGATAGCCGCACCATAAGATTTGTCATCCCAGGATTGCGTCCACCCCGGACCAATTCCCTGGTATAAACTTTCGGCTTTGTTGAGATAGGTTGTATCCGTACTACCCGCCGCTTCAGTTGCTTTGTGCAGCCAAGTAGCGCCCCAAACTAACTCGTCTTGGAAACCACTGAAGGAATTGTAAAATTGACCCGCATCGGGAATCGCGTCAGTATACGTGCCGCGATATTGGTCGGCAAAATCGTAGAGTTGTTTCGCGTTCTGGAGCAGTTTATCCGCGTAGGCTTTGTCTACATCTCGGAAGACAATCGAAGCCGCAGCCAGAGACGCCGCCGCTTCCCCGGCTAAATCAGACCCAGGATTGGAGCGGTCGATTTTATAGGCGGGTCGTTCCATGGTCATGTTTTCCGGAGCGCCCCAGAAAGCGTGGTCGATGTTACCGTCTCCCACTTGTCCGAAAAACTCTTTAGTGCCTTGGCTATCGGTGACGTGGGCTTTGAGGATGTAATCAGTACCCCACTTAATCGAGTCTAGAATTTCTTCAAATTGTCCACTTTGCTGATACGCCTCCTGGTATTCAATCGCGCCCCAACCCAGCATTGTTATTGAAGCGGCTCCTGGTAAGCCGAACTTAACATGGTCGCCCGCGTCGTAGTAACCGCCTGTGAGGTTACGCCCCACATCTGAGCCATCGTTTAAGGCAGAATCGCCGCGCCAAGGGATAGGATTGGTATCGGGTAGGTCGCCAGAGCGTTGAGCATAGTAGAAAAGGATGGACTTCTGAAGCGCCTCTCCATAGTTAAAAGCCCCTTGCTGAGGAGGGGGTTGGGATACATCATCGTTGGTAATAGTGCCTACCCCTTGAGCGTCCCCAATCGTGGCGTTAGTGGCTTGGGAGAGATTCACTTTAAAGGTTTCATTGCCCTCTACCGTTGTATCACCCAAGATGGGTACGGTAAACGTCTTACTGGTTTGTCCAGGAGTGAAACTCAATGTACCGGATTTAGCCGTATAGTCAGACCCAGCAATGGCTGTGTCATTCGCCGTGGCGTAATTCACACTGACGGTTTGAGTGCTAGCGGCGGAGAGTTTGACGGTAAAGGTGGCGTTTTGCGTGCCACTATCGCCTTCAGTGATGCTGACATCATTGATAGATAACTGTGACAGTACTGGGGCAGAATCATCATTATCGACAATTGTGCCGACACCTTGAGAATCCGCAATCGTCGCGTTGGTGGCTTGGGACAGGTTTACTTTAAACCTTTCATTCACCTCATCCAGGGTGTCTCCGATAATCGGTACAGTAAACGTCTTACTGGTTTGCCCAGGAGTGAAACTCAATGTACCGGATTTAGCCGTATAGTCAGACCCAGCAATGGCTGTGTCATTCGCCGTGGCGTAATTCACACTGACGGTTTGAGTGCTAGCGGCGGAGAGGTTGACGGTAAAGGTGGCATTTTTAGTGCCAGTATTGCCTTCGGTGATGCTGACATCATTAATCGAAAGAGTTGGCTGCGTGGGTGAACTGGTTCTGGGAACTAATTCAATGTAGTTAACATTGAACGAGTCGGAGAGCATATCCAGGCGCAATTGTTGGCTACCTGCGGAGAGGTTCACACCTTGAGCCGTCACATTCTGCCAAGATTGCCAGCCACCTGTTCCGCCAAAGCTTAGGGTTTTGCTTTGACCTTCAACCGAAACCTTTAAGCTGCGCGTACCTGACGACGCTGAGGCAACACGAGCAACAATATCGTAGGTTCCGGCTGTGGGAACGTTGACATCGTAGGTTAGCCATTCCCCTTGCTGAATCCAGCCCACATTGTAGCCGCCACCCACATCTTTGGTGGCTTGGATATCAACATTATCGGAACGATAGGCTCCCCCTGTATTACCAGCGCTTTTATCAAAGAAATTGATATAGTCTTCCGCTTGAATCCGGATGGAGGTATTAGCTGGGGGAGTGCTGGAGTCATCATTGCGAATCGTACCCACCCCTTGAGCATCAGCAATCGTCGCGTTGCTGGCATTGGAGAGGTTAAATCTGAAGGTTTCATTGCTCTCTACCCTCGTGTCCCCAGTTACAGGCACATTGATAATCTTAGAGGTTTCTCCAGCCGCAAACGTGATTATGCCAGATTTGGCGGTGTAGTCAGAACCCGCCGTCGCTGTGCCATTAGCGGTACTGTATTCAACCGTTACAGGTTTGTCACTCGCTTCGGACAGGTTCACCACAAACTCAGCCGAAACGGTACCGGTGTCACCTTCAGTAACGGTTACATCATTAACAGAGAGAGTCGGTATTGAAGGAGACGTGCCAATGGGTTTTTCATTCAGAATGTAGCCCGTTGGTTCAGCACTGTTACCATCAGCGTTGAAACCGATAGAAAGACTACCGTCAGCCGCCAGAGTGCCGTTATAGCTAAGGTTGCCGATTGTATAACGGTTGCCTTCTTTGCTAACAATTTCCGCATTCCAGATATTGGTAATTTCAAAGGGAGCTTCAAACTCCAAAGTCCAGCTATTTACTTGGCTGGAGCTATTGTTAGCAATTGAAAGATTCGCGGTAAAGCCACTTCCCCAGTTATTGGTAACATCAAAATCAACAGCAAAAGTCATTCTTTAACTCCTATTATTGAGCGCATTGATCGAAAACAAGACGGTTTCTTGTTCCTAGATCATTAATTTGCGGCTACAATCAGTATCGCTTTTGTATTCTTGTAGCGTTATCGGTAGGTACCACTAATGACTATTGTGGCAAGCTAAATATGAATTGTCATCAGGCTTTAATGAAGTTAATTTAAAGATTAATAGAGGAAAAATGAAATAAATATATTATGTTAAATAATAATAAATACAATTATTTATATAATGAAAAATATAATTTTCTTTGGGTGAATTTTTCTCCCTCCCCTTTTTCAAGAAGAAGGGGTGCAGGGGGTGCAGGGGGTGCAGGGGGTGCAGAGGGAGCGGGGGGAGATGTTAGCTGTTCAGTTATTTCTGCCTTCTCGCACTAATAAGTGCGTTGGAGCAAAACTCCCAACTTCTCCAATCCCTTTATTTACGCTCAGGATGAGTTGTTTCTGGGGATGCAGCCGCCATTTGACTAATCCTAGCTATTAGTTGATAGAGACGCCCAGAATCTTTGCGGTTAAAGTAAAAAATTAAGCGGGGCAGATTCGCCGTTTCATCGGGGAGTTCTGCGGGTAAAGCCTTGCTTTTTTCAATTTGACCATTGACTACAATGTCACTAAACTCAGCATTAAGCCGTTCAACATCAGCATCGGACAACTCCGATTTAAGACGCATCACGAACCGATTGCCGACATAACGACTAGAGTGATACACACTGTAAAACAGATGAATCGCCTCGTAAGCCACCTCCAGATTATCGGTAACTGTATAAAGGCTAGTATCTTCCGGGCTGATCAACTCTCGTTGAATTAAATGCTTGCGAATATAGGCATCCCAATCCTGCCAGTACGTACCGCCGGGACGATCAATCAAGACCAAGGGTACTGGTTCCAATCGCCCTGTCTGACATAGGGTTAAACATTCAAAGGCTTCATCCTGCGTACCAAAGCCACCGGGAAAAAGTGCGATCGCGTCACTTTCTTTAAGGAAAAATAGTTTGCGGGTAAAGAAATATTTAAACCGAATGAGTTTAGGATCTCCCTTAATAAAAGGATTCGTTTCCTCAAAGGGAAGCTGAATATTTAACCCAAAGGAATTTTTCGCGCCAGCGCCTAAATGCCCTGCCTCCATAATCCCACCCCCAGCGCCTGTCATGACCATAAAACCGTGCTTGGTTAAATAGCGGGCGAACTCGGATGCGAGTTTATATTCAGGTGTCTGGGGGTCAATCCGTGCTGAACCAAAAATTGTGACCTTGCGGACGTGACGATAGGGATAGAAAACTTGAAAAGCAGATTCCATATCCTCTAACGTCGCCGCGAGGATTTTCCAGTCCAGGCGCTCAATTTCCTCCTCAGTCAGTCGAATGACTACACCTAAGGCACGTTGAATCCATTTTTCATAAGTCGAATTTGGCAGTCGATCAATGAGTGCCGCTAAATCGCTCTTAAGTAACTGCGGATCATAGTCTGAACGAGATGGAGTCATTGCTACATTTGCGAATGGCTTTCTATTTTATCGACATTTAACTTATCTTTGTCAGTGAATGCAACTAGGACTTAGGACTCAACCTCCCGATAAACATAAATATCTCGCTCCCGCCCTAGAGCAAATCGGAGAGAATGAGAGAAGGTTTTGCTCGATTGAGTGGTAAAAATAATCAGGGCTAAGACAATCAAACCCGCCGCGCACAGAAAAATGCCGGGATAGCCCAGAGGTTGAGCTATGGTACCGCCAACTGGTCCTGCGATCGCAATCCCTAAATCAAACCCCGCAATACAAGCCGAGAACACGCGCCCACGTTCATGGGCACCGGAGCGATCGGAAATTAAGGCGATCATCAACGGTAATAACACACCAGCCCCTGACCCTTGAATCAGACCAATCAACAAAAAGGCTTGTGGCGTTTGCGCTTGAGAAAATAGGCTTAAGGCAACTCCATAACAAATCAGACTTCCCGTAATAAACACACCTCGCCCGTAATAATCAGACGCCCGACCCGCGATTAAACGCATCCCGAAACTCCCTATCGCCGTCGCCGTGAAAAACCAGCCCGCATTTAAATCGACATTCGTTGCTCGGATATACAACGCCGAAAAGGTACTTACCCCACCAAACGCCAACCCAGCCAACAGCAACACCAGGGCGGGAATCCGCAGACGGGGACTCGCTAATAACTGCCAAAATCCTTTGAAGGTCAGTTTAGCCGTTTTCTGTTGTGCTCCCTGGACTCGCTGAGGTTCCCTCACCTGAGTGGCGCAAACAAATCCGCATAAACCCAGCCCCCCGGAAAATAGAAAAAAAGCATTGTAACCGGCTTGAGCCTCAAGCAATCCCCCCAAGGCTGGACCTAATGCCATACCCAAGGGTGTTACCAGACTCATATAGCCAATTAACTCTCCCCGTTGACCCACGGGTGACAAATCAGTCACCAAAGCGATATAGCCCGTCGTAAACGCCGCTAAACTAACCCCATGAAAGACCCGGATGGCGATTAACCAAGCCATAGAATCCGCGAACAGATAACCTAAGGGTGCGATCGCCACCACAATCGTACCAATCAGCAACACCAGTTTACGGCTATGGTGATCAGCCAAATGTCCCAAACTTTGTCGAAACACCAATAACCCGATGGCAAAGCTGCCCATCACTATCCCGACTTGCTGTGTCGTTCC
This sequence comes from Coleofasciculus sp. G2-EDA-02, assembly GCF_040226375.1. Lineage (NCBI taxonomy): Bacteria > Bacillati > Cyanobacteriota > Cyanophyceae > Coleofasciculales > Coleofasciculaceae > Coleofasciculus > Coleofasciculus sp. G2-EDA-02. The sequence continues at coordinate 8,585 of NZ_JAVKEW010000136.1, forward strand.
TCCCATATCTTCAATGTAAGGGGGCAATGCGGGTAGCATCGAAGCTAAGCTTGACCAAAACAGGAGACCCGCAGCAAATAGAGTGAGTAGATTCCGGCGTTGTTGCGCTTCCATGGTTATGAAGATTTTCATGCCTTCCTTGAGTATCCTGATTGAAACGTCGTTAAGAACCTCCCACGAACGCAACCGCATCCGTTCTAGATGGAAGAAACACATCTGGCGTTTGTCGGGGTGTTAGCGAAGCGGAGCTATCTTTTGACAAAAGACCCACAAGCCTCTGCTCATAAGCTTCACCCAATCCCCTTGAGCAAACGTCTTTCTTCGGAGTCATCTCTTTCTATTTAACATTCTTAACATTTGACGAAACCACCTTCCTCGCCCGATGGATTGGTTTGTCTGAATGGGTAACGGTAGAATCCCGCTTTCAGCTTGTCTGCTGTAACCCCTCAAAGAATTGATAGAGCAAAATTAACGCTTATCTGTTAAATTTCGGCAAATTCTCGATATACCTCTCATCTACGCTGTCTTAGCGCTGCTTGCTGGACTTGACAGTCGTAGAAGAATATGAGTATAGTATTTATAGTACAAATGTACTAAATTAGTCAACGCGAGTGAACAGCCATAGACGCGCCGATCACATCCACACCCAGTCCCTGGAGACTAAACTGGGGAACATGCGATCGCCGATTGATTTAAGTTATTCAGGATAAGGAGAACAATTGTGGTTGCAACCAAAGACAGTAAAGATCAAATTTTTAAAGCCTTTGAGCAAATCCTGAGCCAACGAAAAACCATTGACTCCAAAATTGCCACCAAAGAAGAAGAAGCCGAAAAACAGAAAAACCAACAGGTTCTAGAAGTCGCCTCAACTTACACCGTCGATAGTATTGTCAAAGGACTAGCGGATTTACAATTAGATTTTGGCACAATTATTAACGAACTCTCAGAAAAATTAACTACCGAATCCGCCAAACGTGACGAACTTAAGTTAGCCATTGAGGTAGAAACTCAGCAATTACAATACTTGCAGCAAATTCGCGTTGTCGCTGACGCCTTGCATATCCTGACTCAAGAACACCAGGAAAACCTGAAGCGACTAGAACAAACGACGACAGAACAGCGTCAGGCGATCGAGAAAGATAAAGCTGACAAACACAAATCATGGCAAAAAGAACAGGCAGAATTTGAGCAGAAGGTTCAGGAAGCAAATGAATCCTTAGCCAAAGAGCGACAACAGCAAGAATCTGACTATACCTACCAACTAGAACGTCAGCGCAAAATTGAAGCCGATGAGTATGAAACCTTAAAACGAAATCAAGAACGAGAACTGCGCGAAGCCAATCAAGAAAAGGAAAAACAATGGTCAGAACGGGAAAAGATTCTGCAAGAGCGTCAGCCTCTATTTAAAGAGTATCAACAAAAAGTAGATGGCTTCCCGAAAGACTTAGACGAGTCTGTAAAAACAGCCAGGGAAGAGGCGATTAAAGACGTTCACCAAGACGCCAAAGTCAAAGCGGAGTTACTGGAGAAAGAGTGGGAATCTACCAAGCAGAGTTATGAATTCAAGCTTCAATCTCTAGAAGAAACCATTCAAAAACAGACTGAAGAAATTAATCAACTCTATGCTCAGCTACAAGATAGCCTCAAGCAATCTCAGGCGTTAGCGATGAGAGCGTTTGATAGTTCAGCTAATGCTAATAATGCCGAAAAGATTAAAGGCTAATTAGGTTGGCATCATTCAACTTAATGGTGTGAATCGTCATTAATTATAGGTCATTTGTTAGGTTATGAAAGCGCAAATCATCTAACTTTTGACTTCTGCACGCACTGTAATTCCACCCAGCGACACTCGAACACGAATCAGAATATCCCAGGTAAAAATTATGGCAAGCAAACCCAATAGCAAAAATACCAAAGCTGAAATTCTCGAATCTTATGAAGAATTATGGAAAGAGCGGAAAGAATTAGAAAGCAAACTGAAACAGCTTCAGAAGGAGGTTAAAGATAACAGTGCGTCCTCAAATGATCAGCCCTCTGGAATCATTAGCAAAAAGCTATCCGCCGCTTCTGATAAAATGACGGCGACAATAAATAGCTTGGTTGAACTGCAATTGGGATTTGGGAGTGCTGTTAGTAAGTTATCCGAAAAACTCACCTCGGAAGCCGCGAATTTACAAGAACTACGACAAGCGGTTGCTGAAGAAAGTCAACAGCTTGAAGCCTTATATGATTTAGACGAAATTGAAGAAGATACCCTGGATGATTTAATTGAAACTTACGAGGAAAACTCCAAAGCATTTGAAGCAGAATTCAGTCAACAACGAGAAGCTTTAGAGCAAGAAATTCAAGATTTGCGGCAAGCTTGGCAAAAAGAGCAGGATGAGCATCAACAGGCAATTAAAGAACGGAATGAAGATCATGAAAGAAGTCGTCAACGGGAGGCTCAAGAGTACAAGTATGATTTAGAATTACGCCGCAATTTAGATCAAGACGCTTACGAACAGCAACAGAAAGTCCTGTATAAGGAACTGGAAGAAACCCATCAAGCGCAACAGCAGCAGTGGGAGGAGCGAGAAAGGGCGATCGCACAACAGGAGCAGAAGTTTGACGAGTTAAAATCTAAGGTAGATGCCTTTGACCAAGAAAAAGAAGCGGCGGTGAAGAAAGCCAGAGAACAAGGAAAGGCGATCGCGAATAATCAAGTAAAAGTTAAGGCAGATTTACAACAGTTAGAAATCGATGGACAAAAGCGCTTCTATGATCTACGGATTCAATCACTACAACAAACCATTGAAAGTCAGCAAGCCCGCATTCAAAACCTCTCCAAGCAACTAGATGGGGCTCTGAAACAGGTGCAAGATTTAGCGGTTAAGGCAATTGAAGGAACCTCAAATTCCAATTCTTATCAAGCGCTCAAAGAAATTGCCTTAGAACAAGCCAAAGGGCAAACGAAGACGAAATAAGACGTGCAGCGGCACTTATGGGAACAGTAGAGACGTTGCAGGTAACGTCTCTACTCGCGTTTATCAATGGATAATTAATAATTGATAATTGATAATTGATTAATTGGGTCTAAGACCTCTTCGTTTACGAATAAATTAAAAAATATTTTCCTTAAATTCAATCCTCTTCTTTTAAGGAGAGGTCATTATCCATTGTTCATTATCCATTGTCAATTTGTGAACTACCTTACCCAAATCTTAGCCGATAATTTGCTCAATCATCCGATTGGCTTGCGATCCATACCCACCGCCAAAGAGATTAAAGTGATTGAGAATATGGTACAAGTTATACAAGGTTTTGCGCTGCTTATACCCCGAATCTAACTGCCACACTTGGTTATACCCCCGATAGAACGCCGCAGGAAAGCCACCAAACAATTCTGTCATGGCAATATCCGCTTCGCGATCGCCTACATAAGTTGCCGGATCTAACACTAGAGGTTCCCCTGACTTGGTAACAGCGGCATTCCCCCCCCATAAATCCCCGTGAATCAGAGAAGGTTTTGGCTGATGATCCAACAATTGGGGAACTTTCGTCAATAATTTATCTTGCCCCGGGAAATGTCCCCCGCGACGCTGTGCTAGTTTGAATTGATATCCTAATCGATGTTCGGCAAAAAACTCTGCCCAATCGTCCATCCAATCGTTAATTTGTGGTGTTGAACCAATGGTGTTGTTTTGGTTCCAACCAAACCGCCCTTGTTTCCCTTGGGGAGGAGTCGCCTGATGCATCGCCGCTAGCTGGCGTCCCATTTCCACCCAGGATTCGTTATTCCCACTGCCAAATTCCAGCCACTCGAGGACAATGTATGCTGAATCTGCCGCGACACCCCACGCGATCGGTTGCGGAACTCTAATGGTATGGGTTTGAAGCATTTGCTTTAACCCCAACGCCTCTGCTTCAAACATACTCACTTGAGAGGCTTGATTAATCTTGACAAAATATGTAGCATTTTCACCGATTAGCGCACAACCCTGATTAATGCAGCCGCCACTCACCGGACGGCGGTTGACTACTTCAAAGGGTTTGCCTGTGACGTTGCTAATCTGGGCAGCTATCTCTGTCCACATCGTTGACATTGGTATGTTCCGGGCAGACTTCCAAGGTCAGTTTATCAGAAAGGAGGATCGGCGTTGAGCCTGTTTTTCCTGGAGCCTTCTGCTTTCTCAAACATCAGTCGGTACAATCGAAAGCAATACTAGAATTTACAAAAAACTGTAACAGAAGCTACAAAAAAATTTTTTTTATGACTGATTACTTCATTTTAGTCGCTAACTGGGGTTAAACCAACCGACGATCTAAGTGATTCCGACAGAAAATTATTCGCTATCTTTTGGGCAATAGTCAGAACAATCTGTAGCTTCTGCTGTTAATACTGCACAGGGATTTACAGCACATTTCAGATACGGATCATTTTTAAAATATTTGCAATTTAAGCAGGGAACTTGATGTAAACCTTTGATGGGCGTTAATCGATTCCTGAATGATTTTAATAAATTTGATCGTAATAAAATTAAGACAACCCAAGCCATTACCATCAAGCTCAGGGGCATAAATAATAAACCTCCGTTTTCCTCAAAGGCTGAAGAGTTGCCTTCTCCGGGGTTTGTCCGAAATGGATATTGTGATGGTTGTTCTGTATTGATCTGTTGCAGGGATATTGAAGACTGGCTTAAATAAAAATTATCAGCTTGCTTATTCTGCATGTCATTCACCTCAAAGTATTTTTTCACCTAGAATAGTACAGCTATTTATTACACATTTATTTATTACAGATGATTTGGGAATCAACCGGATATAAGACTTTTTAATGCTCATAACTGAGCAGGCAATGTTTTTAATCCAATTGGCAAGACCCCTAATTTAACTTCCCGCTTAAGTTTAGTGCCCCTACATTGGAAGTCACAAGTCACACACATCTTTTCACTGGCTAGTTTACAGTTTTTTTGAATGGGTGTTCAATTGACGCTGTACTGTACTACTATAGTTATAACTCAAAAATAAATCTGAAATTTCTCTCTCAAGTTGTATTACAGGTTCTCTCTCAAGTTATACTATCTAGACCGTATCAACGAGACTTTCCCACCAGTATAAGCCGATTTTGCCTCCTTTGTAACCTCATCCTAGTGCAGGGGGCACAGAAAATTTTAACCCACTCTTAGGGGACAAGGGAGACAAGTTTTCAGCAGGTTGTTATTTCTACCGCCTTATCCTAGTCTTTGACAATCGGTGATTTTGATAAATTATCAGTGACAAGCCTGTGTGAGTGGCAAAAGGAAGTCCTACCCTAAGACTGATGACTTATGACTGTTGACGTTCGTCGGTTGTTTGTAAGCAACGAATGGCTTCTAATAATCCTCTGGCTTTATTTAAAGTTTCTTCGTATTCTTTTTCCGGGTTAGAATCGGCGACTAAACCAGCACCGGCTTGCACAGATACTGTATGTGTGCTAGATGTATGAGGACGAACCACCATAGTGCGAATCGCGATCGCGCTATTGAGCTGCCCTTCAAAGTCATACCAGCCATAGACTCCAGAATAAGCACTCCGCCGTTCCGGTTCTAATTCGTGAATAATTTCCATCGCCCGAATTTTCGGTGCGCCACTGACGGTTCCGGCGGGAAAGCAGGCTTTGAATAAATCCCAAGCCGTTTTATTTTCGGCAAGTTCTCCCACCACATTACTGACAATGTGCATAACATGGGAATAGCGTTCGATAACCATTATTTCATCAACTTTCACCGTCCCACTCGTACAAACGCGCCCTAAATCATTGCGACCGAGATCCACTAGCATAACGTGTTCGGCAATTTCTTTGGGATCTTGCAGTAACTCTTGCGCCAACGCTTCATCTTCCTGGATTGTTTGACCTCGGCGACGGGTACCAGCGATGGGACGCAGGGTGGCTTGTAGTTTTTTTGTGGGTAATCGGCTAGCTTTAACCATGACTTCCGGACTTGACCCAATTAATTGCCAATCGCCAAAATTAAAATACGCCATATAAGGCGAGGGATTAATCAGACGCAGGGAACGGTATAAGGCAAAGGGATCACCTTGATAGTTTGCCGAAAGCCGTTGGGAGAGGACAACTTGGAAGATATCACCGGCGCGGATATAGTCTTTGGCTTTGTCCACATTGGCACAAAACTGTTCCTTTTGGGTATTGCTGGTATAGCTTAACGGCTGCTTGGTGGTTCCTGGCGGCGTCCATTCCAAAACCGTATCCTGACTCGATAAAGGGAGTTGCAGCTTATCCACCAATGTCTGGACGCGATCGCAGGCTTGCTGATAGGCGGATTCCAAATCCCCTTGAGCATCCCGTAAATCCGCGTAGGCGATCGCCCATATTTTGCGTTTCACCTGATCAAAAACTATCAAGTTATCCACCTGCATCCACAATCCATCCGGCAAATCTTGATCAGATGGAGAATAAACTGGAACTCTAGGTTCAATCCAGCGAATCAACTCATACCCCCAGAACCCGAACAACCCACCAATTCCCGGTGGTAATTGGGGCAATTTAACCGGATGATAGGGGCTAAGGCAATCCGTTAAAGCCTTAAAGGGATTACCTTCAAACTCCGTCACCGCGCCATTCCTGTGCATCTGCGTCGTGCGATCGCCCCGTGCGACCAACACCCATAACGGATCACACCCTAACAAACTATAGCGTCCCACATTTTCTCCCCCTTCCACCGATTCCAAGAGAAAACTATAGGGTTGACCCGTACAGACTTTATACCAAGCCGACACCGGAGTCTCTAAATCTGCCACCCACTCTTGGTAAACGGGGACAAAATTACCCTGTTGAGACAGGGCGCAAAATTGAGAAAACTCTGGTAATATCATAGGCTTCAACTGGATGAATTATGAATGGTAGGGAAGATGAAGGAGATAAGGAAGATGAGATGTTCCAGACGTAGCAGGCTACGTCTGGAACATTCCCCAATTACAAAATTCAACGACTCCACCCTGCTACACTTCACCTGACGGCTCCGTTTCACCGAGGGTGGAGATTGCATCTATCGTCCAGCGCAGCTCCGAATACCTCGAAAGGCGTTCGGCTTTGCCTTCATCCGACGACGCATTAGGGACGGCTGAAAAACGCCCCGTACTCTCCCAGTCTTGCCGAGAGAGCAACACTCTAAGTGCAACATTCCTAGCGCCAACTCTCATCAGCATGGAGAGTATAACCGCATTGCTGACACACAAAAGTTAGACCCTTGTTGGGTCTATTTTCTTTGGATATGTGACCGCAGCATGGACAAGCCACAGAAGTGTAGTGAGCGTCTACTTTGAAAGCCAAACTTCCAGACAGCACAGCCTTGTAGTCAATGAAGCCGTGTAATTCGGCAAATGACCAACGAGCCTTGTTGCTGTTAGCTCGACGTTGTTTCTTAGATGCTTTTTTACCCTTCCTCTTAGGATTTGTCCGCTCTCGAATGTGGGTTAGATTCTCCAGTCCAATTAAAGTACCATCCGTTACAACTTGGTTGGCTTTTGCAGTGATTTGTATCAGCGATAAACCGTCTCTCCCGTCCAGATATTGCAACCAATCTACGGGTTGCTGAACGGGTGCCTTTACGCTGCAAAGACTTTCTCGCCTTGACATAACGAGAAGCTTTGTGTCTCACCTGTTTACCGCTGAAAAACTGAGTCTTGTTACGGGTATCGGCGGCAACGGCAATATACCGCTCTCCAACATCTACCCCCATAACTCGATTGATATCGGTTGCTGTTAAGTCTGGTACTTCTACCTCCATGCTCACCAATAAGTAGTAAGCTTTGGTAGGTTTCGAGTACCAGAGCTTTGCTGCTCCGATTTTGGCTACTCCAGAATTAATCATCTCAAGGTGCTTGGAGTAGCCATGATAATTCACCTTGATTCGACCATCTAAAGTGATGACACTTACTTTCTGGTTTTTAACAAACGAGTAGTCACGCTGATAATTTAATGTGCAGGTACGAGAAACATATTTGGGTGGTTTATCCAGTCCTTTGTATCGCTTCTTGGTACGTCCAGCTTTTATCGCCTCCTCATTTTGTTTCAGTTTTGTCCGCAATGACTTGTATGTTGCCCCTACTTGGCGGGGAACGTTACAAGCCATCTGCGACGGGAGTCTAAACTTCTCCCGCAACCTGTAATAAACCTCCTTCTGTATCTTGGTGCCGTTGTAGGTTTTACCCATCTCAAAGGCAACGCCAGACGCGAAGTTCAGGGCATCTCTATACGCCAAAGAAGCCACTCGAAGCATTTGTTTTTGCTCCGGAGTGACTTCTAGTTTTAGTTTGGCGGTTAGGGTTTGCCACATGACTGAGGCTTACGACTTTCATCTATATTATCATAGTCGTAAGATTTTTGTATGGTATTGGACGGCTTCATACTTCCGCCGTCCCGCCATTCCTCTCCCACCTGCGCTTTGTGAGCTGTTGGCGAAGCCTTCGGGAAGGGTACGCTCACTCGCTTTTCAGAGGGGGAATCCTGGCGAATTTTGTTGAAGGTTGAACAGTTCACCCAGATGAACCACCAACCTTCAAACAAATTAACAGACCTGCAACCGATTAACCAGTGCAGCACCCGTCAGTAACCCCCTAACAAGCTGTGCTGAATGGGTATTCTACTCGCCTGATAACGGATTACTGAAACTAGACCTCGTAAGTCGCCTTTCCGCTGAACTTGAGGGTAACAGGTTCTGGGTTGTTACCGATCTTGCGGTCAATCTTACCGACGTAAGGACGCCCTTCGTTGACTTTTTCGGGGAAGACTCCATCTGCGGGGTGCAGATACTGAATTTCACCATTGGGATAAAGTCGGTAAATCTTATAGTCTTCAATTTTGGGCTTAAATTGCGTCCGCAATTGGGCACCCAAAGCCAGACATTGCTCTTTACGAGATAGATAAAGCAGGTTTTCCCCTTGATTCATGATCGCCGCACCGCCCGTGGGCATTTCAAAGACTTGCTTTTTGGGGCTAGTCCAAGTGATCGCATATTTTTCTTCCACTTGGGCTTTAGTCAGCAAGCCACCGGTGCTACCGCCGAAGATGGGCGGTTTGCCAGATAGAGTAGGCTGTCCTGTTTCTTGCATGTTTTCTGCTTCTGCCATAACTGTCTCTCTCAATCGTGTATAAGAAAATAGGGCATTTAGGGAATGCTATCATTCTGTTCCGGTTTATTTTGTCACTTTGTCAAGAACTGTTACAGTTAGTAATGAATTCTTAGTCTTATGTCTTGAGTGATTGGTGATGAAAACCAGTTCCTACGGGGAATCTAGCGAATTTGAGGAATCTGAGAAAGCCTCTGGTTTAACCTCAGAGCAGTACCGCGAAAAAATGCAGCGACGCAAACAGGTTCAGGAACAACGTCTGGCTCAAGCGTCAACCGAGAAAGGGTTAATTATTGTAAACACGGGGAATGGCAAGGGGAAGACGACAGCCGCACTAGGAATGGTTTTGCGATCGCTCGGTCATGGCTATCGGGTAGCAATTATCCAGTTTATCAAGGGAGCCTGGGAACCGGCGGAGAAGGCGGCGTTTGAGCATTGGACAAAAGCCGCCAATGGGGAGACGCCTCAGTTGGAGTTTCACGCCATGGGTGAGGGGTTTACTTGGGAAACTCAAGATCGGGAACGGGATATCACTAAAGCTCAAGCCGCATGGGAAAAAGCGCTGGAGTTTATCCACAACCCAGAGTTTCGCTTAGTGCTGTTGGATGAAGTGAATGTGGCGTTGAAACTAGGATATTTAAACGTTGAGCAGGTATTGGCAGGGTTAGGGGAAAAGCCCGCAATGTCTCACGTTATTTTAACCGGAAGAGGCGCACCGAAAGCATTAATTGAACAGGCAGATTTAGTCACAGAAATGACGCTAGTGAAGCATCCATTTCGGGAACAAGGAGTTAAGGCGCAACCGGGAATTGAATTTTAATGGATTAGCCTTACATCTGAAAAAAACGTAGGGGCGCACAGACGTGCATTGGTGTCAACTTAAGCGCCAAAAGCAGGGGGAGCAGGGGCAGCAGGGGCAGCAGGGGGAGCCCTATAGAGGTGTTCCGAGGGAACTATGAATTTTATAGGGAGCAGGGACACCCTCGCTGAAAATTAGGATTGGCAAGGGTTGTGGCTTAAGTTGACACGCATGACAGACGTGCGCCCCATTTAACGGTAAAATTTCGTCCACAATTTTAGTCAAATTGTAGGGTGCGTTACAGGACGGTGACGACTTTGCCACTTTTGCTATTGATACTTTTGGGCGGATTCGATTTATCTGTGGCTCACTCCCGATGCCAATTGACAAAATTTACAGGATAGAACAATGACAGAGCAGCAACCCCCATTAAGTCGGACAATTTTTTCTCAGGATTTCGAGGGCGGATTATTTGTGGACAAGTCCTATGAGCCTGTAACTGTAGATGTTACAGCGAAGACCGCTACTCCCATACATTACCTGTGGGGATTCGTTATACTAGGCAAATTCGCTCTCAATACTGCAAAGTATAGACTGATCACCCATAGTTCCGCTTTTTGATCCCCCTCTATCCCCCTTCCGTCCCCCTTTTAGATCCCCCTCCCGTCCCCCTTTTAGATCCCCCTTCCGTCCCCCTTTTAGATCCCCCTCCCGTCCCCCTTTTTAAGGGGGAAGCCATAGGATGCTTCGCTTTTTTTGCACGGGGGAGACCAGGGGATGCTGCGCGTTTTTTGCACGGGGGAAGCCAGGGGATGCTTCGCCTTTGTTGCACGGGGGAGACCCAAGGAGGCTTCGCTTTTTTTGCACGGGGGAAGCCAGAGGATGCTTCGCTTTTATTCCATGGGGGAGACCCAAGGATGCGCTTTTATTGCAAGGGGTTTGGGGGGAGAGTCCGCTCTTGAAGATATTAACTGAGCGGTATTGAATTCGCGATCTTGTAGCGCGATTTCTCGCTGTGTCGGCAGAAGTCTAGTATTCTATGTAGCATAGTAGGTAAACAGTTTTTATACGACCAGTTTGATTGAATCGGTTGTTATCTTTTTTTAAAATGATTCAAGAAAAAAAGCAACAAGCATCCTCAAAAAAACACCGTTTTCTCGATCAGCTTGATTCGTTAAAGCGCGAGGATGAAACCCTTAATAACATTCTAGCTGTTGATGTTTGGGCGTTAGCAAAAACCATGGATGAATTTTATCCCGGCTTTTGGTCAGCGTTTATGAAAAATCGCGAAAAGGCATTAAAGCGATTTATTGCCGAAGTGATAAAAAATAAACCGCCTAAATCCAAACGCCCCCCTTTCCTCAGCTAGCACACCAGTCTAGTACCGCTACCTTGGAAGTAAAAAGCTTGCCCTTTAGCGAAGCGAAGAGGAAAAAGCAAGTGAACAGCGAGAAAATGTCTGTTACGATATCATTCAGGTAGACATCAAAGGAAACAAAGGATACTAATTATGGATTCACAAGCTATGCGAGAACGCATAACCGTAATTGAGAGTAAGCGACAGTTTCTCGTCCAACTTTTGGAGGAACCTAATTTAGGAATTCTCAGAATCGATGTAAATCAAGCCCTAGAAGAACTTGACGAACTGATTGATGAATTTAAGCGAACATTTCCTGAATCTATCGGTAATCCTTAACCAATACTATCAAGTTCGGTAGCATCGGTTGTGTATAGTGGGGAAGGGATAGAAGGGTAAAAGGGTAAGGTTTTTGTCCCAGTCGAAAAACGCGAGCAAGATGCTCGCACTACTTTCTTTTGCCCAAATGAATGAAATAAGTGGGTGACACTCTCCGCCCTAGAAGAACGGGGAGCCTAATCCCACTAATTCCGGTCAACAGGGTTTACATCCCCCAAGCCCACACTATACCCGTAGAGTTAATGTGGGCAGTTGAGTGACGTACTCCCGACGCCGACTGCTTAGGCTGTACGGCGCGGGCTTCTCCTCCCAGAACGGGATTCGCGTTTTCTAGTGAGGCGAACGCAAGAGCCACACTTTCTTGATGGGCACCCTAGAGTTTACCTAAATTAATAAGCATCCTGCAATTCATAGAAGTCGGGCGAGATATAATCCTTCCGCAGGGGCCAACCCACCCAATCTTCCGGCATCAAAATCCGCTTCAGGTTGGGGTGTCCTTCATAGACAATGCCAAACATATCGTAGGTTTCCCGCTCTTGCCAGTCAGCACTCTTCCAAATCCAATAGACTGATGACACCGTGGGATTTTCTCGCGGTAAAAATACCTTCACCCTGACTTCTTCAGGTTGCTCAGCATCATCGCTAACCTTAGTCAAATGGTAGAAACTGACCAACTCTTCCCCAGGACCGACATCATAGCCACCTTGACATTGCAGGTAGTTAAACCCATAAGCATACAAAGCCGTGGCAACGGGAATCAATACCGACCGATGTACCTTAATCACCTCAATTCCCAGGTGATCCGGTTCCATTAACTCGGTTTCAAAACCGTTTTCCTGGAGCCAGCCGTGGACTTTTCCCGTCTCTACCAGTGGGGATTCTTCAGTATTCTCTTGTGTCTGTTCTTTTGATTCTTCAGCCACGATTCACCTCCTGCTGTTGAGCAGACTTCAGAGCGGGTGGCACAGGCATTCCCATCGCTTCGGTTAACTCCCGGGGCGGAGTTTGACGAGTTTCAGACAGCAAATACTTACCCGTAAGCACTTCGGGTACAACTTTCATGCTATGAGTGGTGCTGTAATAACGGTGAGTTTGACTCAGGCTTGCCCGTTCCTGCATGGACTCATTCGCCACCTTCTTGCGAAGTTTAATAATCGCATCCATGATTGCTTCTGGACGGGGTGGACAGCCGGGAATATAAACATCCACGGGAATCAACTTATCGACACCACGCACAGTTGTTGGCGAATCGACGCTGAACATCCCCCCGGTAATCGTACAAGCCCCCATCGCAATCACATATTTAGGTTCTGGCATTTGCTCATACAGACGCACCATCGCTGGTGCCATTTTCATCGTGATTGTGCCAGCGGTAATAATCAAATCCGATTGTCGGGGACTAGAACGGGGCACTAATCCAAATCGGTCAAAGTCAAACCGAGAGCCAATCATCGCGGCAAATTCAATGAAACAGCAGGCTGTGCCATACATCATGGGCCACAGGCTGGAAAGCCTAGCCCAGTTGTACAGGTCGTCTACTGTCGTCAAAATGACGTTTTCTGAGAGGTCTTGCGTGACCTGAGGACGACTGATGGGATTGAGGATTTTCTCTTTTTGTTGCTGCTGTTGGGAAGCAGCGTTTGTTGTATCTGTATTCATGACCATTCTAAAGCTCCTTTGCGCCAAGCGTAAACGAGAGCAACGACAAGAATTGCAATAAAGATGAGTGCTTCGATAAACGCCAGTAGTCCTAGCTGATTGAAGGCGACTGCCCAGGGATAGAGAAATACTGTCTCCACATCGAAAATCACGAAGACCAAGGCAAACATGTAGTACCGGATATTGAACTGAATCCAAGCACCCCCAATCGGTTCCATGCCAGACTCGTAGGTCGTCCGGCGTTCGGGGTCACGGATGTTGGGTCGCAGCAGCTTAGAGGCTGCCAGCGCTAGGAAGGGGACTAAACTGCTTGCCAGTAAGAACCCTAAGAAATATTCGTAGCCGCTAAGAACAAACACAATGGGTAAGTGTCCCTAAATCTTGTCGTTATTACTTCTTTACATTCTCTTATCCATTATAAGGGTCGTTGGTTTTCTGCAAATTGAAGTGGGTCAAGTTTTTCCGAGACGATGAGATTTCCGCGATCGCGTTTATGGTATGTATAGATTAACCCTCTTGTGTCACTTAGGAAAAAAGAGGGTTACTCAGGGGCTGTATGTGGGCAAGTTCGACAATTGGGAGACTGTACCCGATCTTGAGAACCAAAGGATTACAGCGTGATCGCCTGTTTGGTTGGCACTTCGGCAAGCACTTCGACAGTGTAAGCTTACCTGGTTATAATTGACAAGCTATGACTGATCTACCGATGTTTGACGAGTTCCTACACGCCTTTTTTGGGATATTCCAAAAGAGCTTCAAAAGAGAAGCTGATTTCTTGAGCTACATAAATCGCCCAGATGCTCAACGCCGAGGAGATGAAGCCTCTATTGTTGACAACGCTATTATCAGTCCTTTGCTTGAGTTACTGGGTTTTGCACCAGGGGAGCAAGCTTATAACCAGCAGAAACAAAGTAGTCGTCCTGATTTTGCTCCAAGCGATCCGGTGTACGGCACTTGTTTTATTGTGGAGGACAAAAATACATCGCTGACGCTGACCCTGGATCTGAATGATCCGAACAGTAATCTATCGCAGTTACGGGGTTATATACGTGGGTTGCGGTTCGGATTGCTGACAAATGCTAGACAGTTTATGGTTTGGGAATTTTCCAATCCAAATCAGCCTAGATGCATTGTTGATTTGGATCTTCCCACTGCAATTCAGGAATGGAGCCAGGGAGGAGTCGCAAACCTTTCTGATAATACGACAAGAGCATTACGGGATGTATTTGATTTGTTCCGTAAGGCAGCATTTACCAGTCTGAAGCGGTTAAAGGATGAACTGGCTATCGATCTGGAGGAATGGCAGCAACGGGCGTTACCGCTTGGCAATGGTGGTGGAAATGAGCCGATTTTGGTGGAGTCGTTGCAGTCGTTGGTGGAGGAGCTTAAGGGGGATGCGCGGCGATCGCTGAATCATCACCTAACCTTACATGATGAATACCTGAATAAAGCCAATCGACTGACGGATGATGCTATTGAATCAGCGACACAACAGATTCAACAGTTGCGGGAACGGGTGTTATCTGGTCTAACGAGTATTCAAAGCTTGGTAGGTTTGAGTACAGAGGAACAGGCAACCATTCAAGAAATGCTGATTCGGCTCGAACAGGATGCCAGGGCATTTATTAGCCCCAAGGAGTTGTTCAATCAGGTGCTTGGGGTGCTAAATCAGGCATTTAAGCGTAAACACGCGGATAAAGCCAAACCGCCAAAAACTCCATCTTCTTTAGAAAAGGATTATACACCACTCCATGATGTGCTAGTTTCCTATGCCAATATGGTCTTTGGTTGGCATCAGCGACAGGCAACCCTGCGCCAAACCTATCAAGCAAATATTCGTGTATTTGATGATTACACGGTTTGGACGGCTTTGGTGCAAGAAACCATGCTTGGTGGATTGAGTGAAGACCAACGACGAGATGAGTTTGCATTGCAGGCGGCGTATGTGGTGTTTATCAGGCTGCTGTTAATTCGAGTTTGCGAGGACAAGGAGATTTTTCAGGGCGAGGATCGGGTTGCCCATCGGTTTGTGTCAGATGGGGGGATGAAGCAATGGCAGGAAACGATTAAACGCTATTGGATCTTTGCGACGGGCAATCCTTACAGTCCGTTGCTGGATATGGCGTATAACAACGCCCAAAATATTTATGCTCACTTTTTTACTGGACGGGAACTGTTTAACTGGTATCAACTGAATGAGCCGCAGTTGATCATGACGCTGCACCAACTCAGCCGCTTTAACTTTGCTGGGGTAGATTCTGACATTGTCGGGACGGTATATAACACCTATGTCAGCCGCAAAGAGAAGAAGGAAAAAGGGCAGTATTACACACCTCCCGAAATTGTGAATTACATTTTGGATGAAGTGGGATATATATCGGGTGCGGGAATTATTGGCAAGAACAAACGCTTGATAGATCCGGCGTGTGGGAGTGGTTCGTTTTTGGTGGCGGCAGCCAAACGGTTAGTATCGGCTTACAAGAATAATGCGGATCAGATTGATGATCCAGTTACTGTTTTGGAACGGGTACAAGCCAATTTGTTTGGTTTTGATCTGAATCCTTTTGCTTGTTATCTAGCAGAGGTCAACTTGTTGATTCAAGTGTTGGATCTGGTAAAACTGGCACATGAAAAGCAGCAGCATCAACCAATCAAACGTTTTCATATTTACAATGTAGATGCCTTGGCTCGTCCTGCTGGAACTTATCGCTTTGCGTTGTTTAATACGCTGATTGCAGAGGAAAGCGACCAAGTAGACCAGATTAAAAGCCGTTCTCCTAATACACCTTATGCCAATGGATTTGCGTTTGTAGTTGCCAATCCACCCTATGGGGCAAAGCTGGGTGATGCCTACAAAGATATTCTTCGGGCTGATTATGCTGATATTTTCTTTGGCAAACCTGATTCTTACACCTTTTTCCTAAAGCTTGGAATTGAACTACTGGCAAAAAATGGTAGGCTTGGTTTCATCACTCCAAATACTTATTTGACAGGTAAAAATACTACAGCTTTACGTAGGGAGCTACTCCAGGGGGGACGAATTGAGCAAATAGTAGATTTACCTCAAGGAATTTGGTCTGATGCTACTGTAGATTGTTTGCTTCTATTTTTGAGCCAAGAAGATAACGAAGCACATCGAAAAGCTCAAAAAGTACAAGTTAATTTATTAGATTTTAAAGATACTCTAGATAAACTTACAGAAAGAAGGTGGAATGAAACGCTTACACATCTACAAGAAAGCTGGTTAGATGATTCTAGATTTGAGATAAAAATCCGTTATAACGCTCTTATGCAGCAAGTTGAAGAAGCTTGCCGAATTCCCATAAATGGAAATACGACTTTAACGAAAATCTTACGGCTCGAAGATATCACGGAGAGTAATCAAGGAATTATCGTATATAAAACGAAAGCCAATAGTCAGGCTAACTTGTATGTAAAACCTCGGAGAGATTTACCACAAAATGAACCTGATTGGAAGCCCCTGCTTGACGGCAGCGGATGTGTTGGACGCTATGGATTACGCTGGGGAAAAACACAGCCTTACTTAAAATATGGTGAGTGGCTTTGGCGTGCGCGGGAGGAAAAATATTTTGATTCTCCTAAAATTATCCTTGTGCGTTTAAGGAATAAATCACTAAGAAGGAGGCTAGTAGCAACATTTGATGATACAGGTTTTTACAATCGAGATAACTATAATAACGTTATTGACGCTGAAGATTCACGCTACGATCTGAAGTTTATCTTGGCGCTTTTCAACTCTTCATTATTGAATTATTGGTATTCCAGAACATACTTTAATGTTAATATCAACCCTGATACTATTCGCCAGCTACCCATCTATCCGGCAGATACTGACACACAAGCAGAATTTATTGAACTGGTCGATCTCATCCTCGTCAAAAACGCCCAACTAAACCAACTGCGAGAACAGGGTTATGTCATTAAGCGCCAACGGGACGGTAACACCCTGATCGAAATTCCCTATGATCGCCTCTTGAGCGAAATTCAACAGCAAAACCCCAACTTTTCAACGCTGAATTTCTTTGATGCCAGAGCCGCACAGTTGTTTAGCATTCCCGAAAAGTGCAACCGGCAAGAAACCATCAGCAGTAATGTTTTTATTCCACCCCAATATCCAACCAGTCTAGTATTGCGTAACAATAAACTTTGGTTTGAAGTCCCAGATGACAACATCCGGCGCTATCTGTTGGTCTACCTTAAAGCTCCTCAATGGCAGGGGAAAACCTGGGATGAGATCAAAAACCAAGCACAGATTCCAGAAGAAGAAAGTGACCTCAACGCTTTCTTTGCTTTGGAAGACCAAAAACGGCAAACCATTCAAACCCTACTGGATGAAGTTGACCAAATTGACGCAGAAATTGACGAAAAAGTTCTGAATCTCTACGGCATCACCGATCCAGCAGACCGACAGCGCATCTTGGAGAGTGGAGCAAAAACTGATGAGGAAGCTGAGGCAACGGATACAACTGAAAAGGAGTCTGAACCAGAGGAAGAATAACAAAGTAGGAGGGCGATCTCCCTCCTACGATTCCATCAACGACTGCACCCATTGAAAAGGAAGTTGGGTATCTGGTTATCACCCAACAATGGTTCACACCAACTGGTTATAAGCAAGATAAGCCCGAATTACCTGGCTATTGACGGGCGGGCAGACAATATTCGTTCCAGCTAAACCCGCTAACGTATTCTGGGAGTCAAACGCCTGAGATACTAAAGCCGCTGTTTCCAGATAGGGGCGTTGGTTTTCACCCACCCATTGGGTAAACAGGAACACCAACGGACTCAAAGCATTGTCTGGCTCTTCACTGGCAACCTGAATCAGCTTGTCTTGCCAGGTGGAATAGTCCATCCACTTTAGAGGATGACCGATCGCGCGGATTTCGTCCACCAGTTGCTCTAAGGACACCATCTCCGGACTGACCAAGTGAAACGCTTGACCCCATAAATCTGGCTGCTGGGACAGATGGACGATGGATTGGGACACATAGTCTACAGGAGTCAAGCTGAGATTTAACTCTAACTCCGGCGCACTCCCCAATTGAATCAACCCTTTAATTAATCGGTCAATCAAGTCCCCCGGTTGAGACGCCCCAGTTTGGCTATGTCCCGTAATCATACCCGGTCGGTAAATCGAAGCTGGAATTCCCCGTGCGTGGGCTTGTTTGACCAACTTCTCACCCACCCATTTACTCTGGGCATAACCGTCAGATAATTCCTCCCCTGACTCCAAGCTATCCTGTTCTAAAATTACCGACATTTGAGCATAGCGCGGAGATTGAAACACATCCAGCGTCGAGACGAAGTGAACGGGTTTAACCTTGGTTTTGCTGGCTAATTTGAGAATCTCTTGGGTTCCCAGAACATTGGCGGCTCGCAAAGCGCTGTAGGGATAAATTAAATTGACAAACGCCCCATTGTGATAGATGGTGTCAATCTCGCTGGTTAACGCTTCGTACTGCGACTCCGACAGTCCCAACCGAGGTTGAGCTAAATCACCCAACACAGGGACAACCCGCGACTCCAGCTTATCGGATGAGAGTAAATAGCGGTTGAAGTTCGCCGCAATCTTTTGCTGAGCAGCCTCTAAGGTTTTGGCACGCACTAAGCAATAGACTGTAGCCTTCGTGTGCTGGAGTAATTCCTGCAATAAAAATGCGCCCAGAAAACCTGACGCACCTGTAATCAAAATCTTTTCCGGTGCAGTGTACGGCTGACGATAAGGCTTTTCTGGATAAATTGTCCCATCCAAAACTGCGTCGTTGGCTAAATCCGTGACCGCAATTTTACCTGTAACTGTCGTCCCATCCCCTTGCTCAGGTTGAGACGGATCATCGTGAGTCTTTGCGGTAATGGTTTGAGCCAGTTCCGCCACTGTAGGCGCTTCAAATAGAGCAAACAACGGTAACTCCACCTGAAACAGTTCTCGCACCTGAGACAACAGTTGCGCCGTCAGCAGCGAATGTCCCCCCAGTTCAAAGAAGTTGTCATAAACACCCACGCGCTCAACATCCAATACTTTTGCCCAGATTTGTGCTAACTCCTGTTCAACGGGTGTGCGCGGTGCGACGAAGGTATCCTGGGAAACCTGTTGCGCCTGGTTAGGGTCAGGTAACGCCTTGCGATCAACTTTTCGGTTGGGTGTTAGGGGCAGACTATCCAGTAGCACAAAGGTAGAGGGAACCATATAAGCCGGTAGCTTATCACTCAAGAATGATCGCAACTGCGCCAGAGATAATCCTTGAGTTTTAATAATATGCTCAATGCTCTGATGGATTTGCTCCTGCTGGGTGGGCGTAGTTTCAAAAATCACCCCGGCGTTTTCCTCAACATGCCAAGCGACAGTGCCATGCAGCCACAAGGGATTTTGCACCCCTGGCAGTTGCACCCGTAATAGTATGGGTTGGTTGTTTTGCCAAAACGTTGGGGTCAGTGCCTTTAAGCTAATCCCGTTCCGGCTGAAGTTTTGCGTCGTCACTCCCACTTGTTGACCGGACTCAAATTCAGCAAGGCAATTAATCTGGAGTGGAATGCGCGGTTCTGTCCGCAGATTTCCCAGACTGCGATGGAGTTTCGCCTTCTGGCTAGTCGTGGTGTCAAACTTAACGCCAACATAGTCTTCAAAATGCCAAACAATGATTCCTTGTAGCCATAGCGGGGTTTCGACTCCGGGCAATTGTAATCGTAGCAATAGGCGTTGATCCGTTTGCCAGAGTTCAGAAGTTGATACCTTTAAGCAAATCCCCTCTTGGCTAATATTTTGCGTCATCACCCGGACTTTTTCCCCGGACTCCAATTCCGCCAGACAATTAATATTTAGGGGAATTCGAGGTTCTTTGCGGCGTAAGTCATGAACCACCAATCCCTGGGTTTGGGCAATGTGTTTGATACTCTGACGTAAAAGTGCCTGTTGAGTCGGTGTGGTGTTGAGTCTTACTTCTATCCGTTCCTGGGATTTTGTGACGATGGTTCCGGTTAGTTTAAGTTCATCGGGGACGCCGGGAAATTGACAACGCAGCGTCAAGGATTGACCGTTTTGCCAAGGGGCGGTTCCATTGATTAAGGTGATGCGATCGCAAGAGAAATCGCTGGTGGTTAATTCAATTTCTGGATTCCCTTGGTACGCTACCCAGCACGTCGTTTGCAGGGGGATATTTTCGACATTCAAGTCACTGACGAGATAGGCAACCAACCGTTTTTCGCCAGAACTGTCATCACGGGCGACAACCACCGCGTCTCGGATACCCCCATGTTGATAGAGGGCAGATTCAATATCGCCGAGTTCAATCCGGAAGCCGCGAATTTTTACCTGATGATCCAGGCGACCTAAACATTCGAGACTCCCATCGGGTAAGTACCGGGCTAGGTCTCCCGTGCGATAGAGACGGGCATCCGGTTCTAAACTAAAGGGATCGGGAATAAATCGTTCATCGGTTAGATCAGGTCGGTTGAGATACCCTCGTGCTAAACCCACCCCACCAATCAGTAATTCTCCTGGTTCTTCCAGAGGTACAAATTTAATCGGGTCAGATGAGTTTTGCTCAGGATGAGCCAGATAAATTTGGGTATTGGCAATGGGGCGACCAATGGGTATTGATTTTTCCGCCGATTCCACCTTATGCACGGCTGACCAGATTGTGGTTTCCGTCGGTCCGTACATATTCCACAGGGAACCACTCCGTTCTAGGAGTTGACGCGCCAACTCGCGGGACATGGGTTCTCCACCACAGAGAACTTTAAGCTGGGGATTTCCCTGCCAACCTGCGGCTAACAACATCCGCCAAGTGGCAGGGGTGGCTTGCATGACGGTAGCACCGGATTCTCGCAAAACTGGGATTAACTGAGCAGCATCTGCGGCTACATCTCGTGTCACTAACACAATATCAGCGCCAACGATTAAGGGTAAATACAGTTCCAATGCAGCAATATCGAAGCAGATGGTGGTTACAGCCAGCAGGGTGTCATCTGGGGTGAGTCCGGGTGCGATACTCATTGAGGTGAGGAAATTTACCACCCCACGATGCAGGACTTGTACGCCTTTGGGTTTACCGGTTGAGCCGGAGGTGTAGATTGTGTAGGCTAGATTGTCAGGTGTGACGCCACTGTCTAAATTCTCCTGACTATGTTTAGTAATTGCCTGTTGATCTCTATCCAGGCACACTACTCTTGCTTGGGTGTCAGGTAACCGGGTCAGTTGTTCTTGTTCGGTGACGAGAACGGTGACTTGGGAATCTTCAATCATCAACGCTAAGCGTTCTTGGGGATAGGCGGGATCAAGGGGGACATAAGCGCCCCCAGCTTTGAGAATCCCCAATAGACCAATCACCATATCCAGCGATCGCTCCATACATATCCCTACCAGTACCTCTGGTTTCACCTGTAGCGTTTGTAAGTAGTGAGCAACCTGATTAGCTCGGTGGTTCAGTTCCCGGTAGGTTAGGGTTTGACCCTCAAACCGAATCGCGATTTTGTCAGGCGTGCGACGCTCTCCTTTTTCAATGAGCTGATGAATACATTGAGCGGCGGGATATTGGGTTTGGGTTTGATTTAACTGTTCAAGTCGCTGCTTTAATTCACGTTTTCTGTTTGTATCCGGAATACCGTCAAGTTGATCAATTTCTAATGATGATTGATAGAAACGATTCATCATGATTTCCCCTTGGAACAGGTTTACCGTGGTCGTTGTTTTTGGTTGAATGCGGTGATGTCCAATTCACAAGCTAGCAATTCGCTATTCTTCTCTGATACAGAGAGCATTTTTTTCTGTCACCTACTTTCTACAATTGTCTCAATTCAATTCAGTATTTGGCTTGAGCAATAGTTTTTAAAATTATTGCTCAAGCCAAATACTGAATTTTAATTTCTGGTCTTTGCTTCTCAAGGGGGTGGATAAAACTCTAGTCAGAAACCCAACAAGTTTGTAGCCGTAATGCATGATGTTAGCTGGTTTTTGTCCGCAACTCTAAAATTCAATAGAACTTCAATAGAATTAGAAAACTATTCAAAAACTTAACTTGACCAATCATTTCTGGCTCAAGGAATACAACGGGAAGGATGTGTTTTTGACAATTTTAGATGCACCCCCCATAACACTCATCCATCACTAGGGCATGAAATAAACGATTTAATGTTCCTCGATTACAGTTTCAGAAAATCATCAATTTATTCTGCCATAGCGATACAAGAGGGATAGAGTATCTGTCACGATTGAGTTTGTCGGCTTTTGTCGCCTGTAATACAAGCGTATGACTTGTATTTTCTCTTTTCGTATAGTATTCCAATTCCCCGATCTGAGCAACAAGATGATGGGAACTTTACGGAGTCTTTAAAAATGCACAAAAACTCTTGATAAAATCTTTAACTTTTGGGGTATAATGAGCCGTTTGGGTCAAAAATGTATTTTAACTTAATAAAAATAGAAGTAATGAAATAAACGATAATATTTCTCAAACGAATTGAGACGCCTGAGCTTGGCGTCTTTACATCACAAAGAGATACAGGGAATTTTGAGTTTTGTGTAGGGGCGGGTTTCACTACCATCCTTTCTGACTTCACCCAGATTCGACTAAACCCGCCCAGACTCCCCTATCTCCCCTACTCCTGATACCAAGTTAACCCTAGCGCCGCCGTTTCTTCTGGCGCTTGAGCCACCAGTCGATTACTCCGGAACACTAAAAAATAGACACTTGCTACAATCAGCACTACGCCAATCCCCCAAACACCGCCTCGGTAATCAGGTATGGAAACACAAGCAACTAGGGCAAATGTGGCTAAAGCCAAACCCACAAATGCTCCCGCTGTTCCCAATGGACTTTCGTAAGGTTTGGGTAAATTAGGATTCCCTTTGAGCTTCATGTAACTAACCATGACCAAAATATAGGAAATTAATGCCCCAAACACAGCCATATTCAAAATCACGGCATCTACGGCTTCAATACCGATACTCACCAGTAGCACACAGAGAAATCCAATCGCCGCCCCCGCAATTAATGCCCGATGGGGGGTATTTGTTTTACTCGTAACCGATAGCCAACGGGGTAAGTAACCAGCACGGGATAGGGAGAAAATAATCCGTCCGTAGGCAAACATATTACCGTGGAGACTGGCAATTAAACCACAAATCAGCGCCAATGCTGTGACAATGGTACTGGTTGCGCCGACGCCAAAGTAAGCCTCTAACCCATCTCGTAGGGGAGCATCGGATTGAGCAATCGCCGCCGCGCCCCCGCCAACACCGGAGTTAATCACCACGGTGAAAATTGACAGAATAATCAGAGTAAACACGCCAAAAATCATTCCCGTTGGCATATCCCGAGGCACATCATCAGTTTCCTCAGCCGTCATGGGTAGTTGTTCAATCGCCAGATATAACCATATCGCAAAGGGAATCGCGCCAAACACCCCAAACCAGCCTTTCGGTAACCAGGTTTGTGACTGTTCCGGTTCAGCCGGAATATTAAACAGCAGGTTAAAATTAAATTCACCCGATACCAGCATACTTACATAGAAGATGGCTAATACTGTCATCGCGATGATGGTTAGCCAAAGACAGACTGTCACACTCAGTTCCAAACCTCGGATGTTAATCGCCAAGAAAATAGCGTAGGCAAACACCCAGATAAAAAAGCTGGGCAGATTGGGTAATAAGGGCTTGAGGTAGTTGCTTAAACTGAAAACCAGCGCCGCATTGGCGAGGACATATTCAATAGTGACTGTAATCCCACAAATAAAGCCCCAAAAAGGACCGAGGGCATAGCGTGTGAACGAGTAGAATCCGCCAGCATAGGGGAGGGCGGCTGAGAGTTCGGCGCTGCTATAGACTAAACATAGATACATGATTGCCATTAAGAAAGCGGCAATACTAAACCCCCAGAATCCTCCGGAGGCTAAACCATAGTTCCAACCATAGAAATCACCTGAGATAACAGCGCCAACTCCTAAACCCCATAAGAGTAAACCCCCGGCATTTCCTTTCAATTGTCGGCGTCTGAGATAGCCATTATTTACTGTTTCGTAAACAGCAATACCTTGAGAGTGTTGCATAGATAAACCTTATATTCAACTGTTTACCTTGCACCCCAATAATCCTTCATTCAGCTCAAACCTTGGGCTGTTTAAGTTCACAAGATTGGACGGCGTTCCCTGCTATCTTTTTCCCAGAATGAGAGGAAAAACGAACGCCGCCCATTCCTGGTTAATTGTTGATTGCTAAGAACCATGTAGCTTGCTGGGAGAGAAGTGAGTAGCATCTAGTTCTTTGACAGCATCATTCCATCATTCAGTAGATCGTAATACAGATCCGGATTGACCGCCGAGTTAGTTTAATTGCTGATATAGCGCTATTCCACTCGCCAAACAGCTCAACCTGTATTACACTAATCCCGCACTTGGCTCGTCATTTGTATGACAAAAAGATTCTCGGTTATCCTAATTATTAGGGCTAGCTGTTTCCTACCAAATCCGGGTTGACCACCCCCTCTATAATCCTTACTTTTGGTCGGGATCTGGAAAACCTCTCTCCAAACCTCTCTCCATCCCCCCTAGCCCCCATCCCCCCTTGCCCCCCTTTGAAAGGGGGGTATAAGGGGGGTTAGAGAGAGAAGGCTTTGAATTCTCCCCCTTCCGTGCAATAAAAGCGAAGCATCCTTGGGTCTCCCCCGTGCAAAAAACGCGCAGCATCCTCTGGCTTCCCCCTTTTTAAGGGGGACGGGAGGGGGATCTAAAGGGGAACGGGAGGGGGATCTAAAGGGGGACGGAAGGGGGATCTAAAAAGGGGGACGGGAGGGGGATCTAAAAAGGGGGACGGGAGGGGGATCTAAAGGGGGACGGAAGGGGGGTGGGAAGGGGGCTGGGGGGTTAGGTTTGATATCGATTTTTCTAGATGGCGTGAAAAGTCAGCTCTATAGTCCAGTCCGCCCAGGCGGACTTTGTTTGTTTGTGTAGCAGCGATTTTAATCGCTATGGTTCTTCGCTAACGCACCCTACAAATTGACAACAATTTGACAGTCGATAACAACTATGGTGTGTTACTCCAAATGTTATAATTTCCTAACAAAAAAACTATTTCCTCTCTTGCATTTATTGTTAGAAACGCTACAATTTTTGGTGACAGAAAGAAAGTCGTCAACTCACAATACGACAGAAAATCAATTACCCCACCTGAGTTTAGAGGCAATTAACCCTAATCCTGAAACCGATTAATATTCAGGTGAGTAGTCTACAAACCAACTAAAATCTGAAGATTTTCCCCCAAGTTAACCAAAGCTAGATGGGGTAAATCTTTAACTGAAAACATTGAGACATTTGCAACAAGCGTGAGATAACCTTTAACAACCTTAACCAAACCAAGGAGTTTAGGGAAAAATGGATTGCCGTACTATTCAATTTTGCGATCGCGCCGCTCAAATCGATTATGTCCAACTCCAGGCTCTGTTTCGCCTCAGTGCTTTCTGGGCCAAGGATCGCAGCATTGAGGACTGGAAAATCGCGCTCGCCAATAGTGAACCTGTAATTACCTTATGGGATGACATGCGCCTGATTGGATTTGCTCGCGCCACCTCCGATGGGATTTACCGCGCCACGATTTGGGATGTCGTCATTCACCCCGACTATCGCGGCGTTGGTTTGGGACGCAAGCTCGTCGAAACTGTTCTCACTCACCCTAAAATGTGTCGGGTTGAGCGAGTTTATTTAATGACCACTCATCAACAACGCTTCTACGAACGCATTGGTTTTGAATGTAACTCGACAACCACAATGGTGCTACACAATCAACCGCTCATGACTGCTCTGCCAACACCCGTTCGATCATCTCCGGAGTTGCTAGAGGCATAGAACATTGTAACCGGATACAAGTGTCTGTGGCTGAATCGTCGGTTGGTTCTTTACCAGGAATGGGTAGCAGTTCCAAGCGTCCCTGCATCACGTTCACCAAGGTTTGCACCATCAACCAAGTCATTCCAGGTGACGTTGTTGATGAGGTTGTGTCACTCTCACTTGTTTGAGTCTCCGATTCAGATTCACAAGAGAGTAAATCAATGGCTTCACTCAAAATCGCGTGGGGACAGTCCACATCAACACAGATATTAACCATCTGGGAGTGGTCAGAATTTGCCACACAAACCTGAATACTCCCTTCTTCCATTTGGGCAATGATGCTGTCCACCATTCCCATTAATACCTGACGAAAACTCCGGGGATCAGCTAATATTTCTATCTCTGGGTCAGGGGAAATCACTTTCAACCGCAGATTCCGATTCCCAGCTTGCATGTGGGTGAGGACTTCGAGTTCTTCAAAGCATTGGCTCAATTGCAGGGGGCGAGTCTCTAGACGATTAGTACCGTGTTCCGTTTTTGCCACGGCAATCACCTCATCTAAAAGTTTTACCATCTTCTGTGCCGAGATATGGGCTTGAGCCACGAATTCCTTAACTTCTTCCGGTGAGTCACATAAATCGGACAAAATGAGCTGATGCATCCCCATTAAACTACTCAGGGGAGATCGCAGTTCGTGGGATGTCCGCGCTAAGAACCCAGCTTTATACTGGCTTATTTCATGCGCCATTTGGTAAGCCAATTGGGTTTGCTGGAGTTCCTGCTTCAGGGGTTTAAGTTCATCCTCCTTCACGGGTTCCGCCTTGGTTGGCTGGGATTCCTCCGGTTTTGACATTGGCGATTCTGATACCGTTGAACCGTCTGGCTGTTTGCTGGAACGAGTAGCGCGGCTGACAACGAGTCCCATGACAATACCCACTACCAGATAGATCAGCTCCATGTTGCCCATATTTTTTCCAACTCTTCAACGTAATCTTGGCAGGAGTCCCCATCCACAATCTGTAATTTGGGTGGGGTAGTGGACTAACGAATTTTATTTTTGATTCTTGCCATACCCGCCTACAGCTCAAGCATAGCCCGTTTTCCTCATCGTCATCATCTCTTAGACACTGAACAGTTGAATGAGACAGCACCTTGGCGCAAAATTTGCCAACTGTCTCCTGTCCATTTCACCACCGTGGAAGGTACGCCTTGGGTATTGGAGTGAGGCTCTTCTAGTTCTGTGGATTCCGTGGGATGAAGGGTCAGCACCTCCGGAAACTCTGCCTCAATTTCTGACATTGTAGGTAAGGGAGGTTTCCCGGAAATGTTGGCGCTTGTCGTGGCTAAAGGAGCCGTCTGCGACAAAATCGCGATCGCCACTCTAGAGTTGGGAACCCGTAAGCCAATCGTGGTCGGATCTGTGGGGTTCATCGCCCCTGGAACTTTATCCGAAGCGGGCAGGACTAATGTTAACGCTCCGGGCCAATATTTCTGCGCCACTTGCTGCCAAATCTCTAATTCGGCGTCTGTCCCCTTGACATAAGACCAAAGTGATGCAGGAAATGCTCCCATTAAAATTAAGGGTTTGTTATTGCTTCGCTGCTTGAGCGTAAATATCAATTCTGCATAATCTGGTCGTACAGCCAGAGCGGGTATCGTGTCGGTGGGAAAGCTTACGATCTGACCAGAATTAGCGCCAGCCACTAGGGCAGACATGAACACATGAGTCATGTTGAGGTTAGATAATACTCTGATAGCTTCAGGGAAATATTTAATATTTTGCTAGAAATTAAGGCAAAAGTCAAAATAAGTCATAAGTCATAAGTCATAAGTCATTCGTCTTACTTATAACTTATGACTTATTATTGCCGATACGCCAAAGCAAAACGGTCAATTCCAGCTAAATCTGGAATTATCTGAATCTGACCATAACTGCCCTGTTGATGCAATAACTGGACAACCGTATTACTTTGTCCTGCCATCATTTCTATCATCCAAACGCCCCCAGGACGCAGGTAATCGGGAGAAGTATTAATCAGGTGTCGAATGCAGTCTAGACCATCAATTCCCCCGTCAAGTGCCGCCAACGGTTCGTGATCCCGTACTTCTGGCTGTAACTGTTGTAGTTCATCTGTGGGAATATAGGGAGGATTGGATACTATACCACTCAATTGACCTTTGAGTGCTGCCAAGGGGGAAAACCACGACCCTTGATAAAATTGAATTCTTGACTCAAATCCTAACTGTTGAGCATTCAGTTGGGCAATAGCGAGGGCATCGGTACTGTAATCAACGGCGTGAATCGTCGCACTCCGAAACGCCTCAGCTAATCCTAACGCGATCGCGCCGCTGCCTGTGCCTAAATCTGCCCACTGTCCCGAGTCAAGTTGGGGTGTGGGACTCTTCCCCGTCGCGCTTACCGCCAAATCGATTAAATATTCCGTTTCCGGTCGAGGAATTAAAACAGCAGGGGACACATTCAGCGAAAAACGCCGCCAAGGAGTGAACCCCACTAAATACTGTACAGGCAAGCGGTCATAAAGACGCCGCTGCCAGAGTTGAGCCAGGACTGACAGCGGATAGCGTAATTCGATGTGCGATCGCGCCTTAAAAGACTCTAGGCGCAGCGACAGGGCGTCAAGTCCTGCTACCTCTTGAAGTAACCAATCTACTTCCGCGACAGGGATACCCGCCTCTACAGCAGAGATCTGGGCATCTTGTCGCCACAGCCAGAGATCTTGACCGGATACCACAGTAAATGTCCTAGAGGATGGCTCTGGCGTTGTAGCCATGGGTAGTTGACCTGGCTCACTTTAGACTAGTTTAGAGCTATTGAGAAGAAGATTGACGCAAAAATTGTAGAGATTCTTGCGACGGAATAAGGAGGATTTGCTCAAGTTGAGGATTATCCTGAGTTTGTAACGTACTAATAATACCCTCTAGCGGTACAACCTGAATCTCAACACTAGAAGCCAGGTTAGGCTGTTGTTCCTTAAAACGGTTAACCAAGTTCTGCAACTGCTCTTTGTCAAAGAAAAAAGGAATGACTTGCTGATTCTCTTGTTGAATCGTTAGATATCCTCTATCACTACCCCCTCTTGCCACAAACAGGGGGACACCCTGAAATTCTTGCCCTTGACCCAGAAGTTGCTGAGCTGACTGTACTTGCTGCTGCACTGGGATATAGGCAAAATCTAAACCATTGGGTTGATTTTGACTCTGTTGATCCAGCTGGTAGACTTCTGCTAACGATACAGGTACGACCCGGACTTGGTTTCCCAATTCAGGCTTTTCCCGCTTTAATCGTTCGACAAAGGCTTGTGCATCCCTCTGGCTAATAAAGACGCCTGCAACCGCCGCATTCTGATTGCTCTGAGTCGGAATAGATGCAACTAAGGGTGAACCTTCTCCATCAGTAACCGTAAAGACAGGGACAGATTGTAACTTTTCCATCACCTGCTGTTCGGTCAAAGCCAGCGTCCGCAGACTTCCACCCCACAAGGAGCCTAGGAGGGTCGTCCCCACTAAACCTAATGTTGCACTCCAGCGAACTAATGATTTCATAAAACAATTGCCTCTTGAGTTCGGTGTATAGCTACCTCATCAAAACTAGGATACCGCTCTCACTTGATAATGACATCTCTCTCGTTAGTTGAATAAATCTGTTAAAAATGTAAGGTAGAGTCTATCCATGCTAATCTAGGCTGTTTTCCTGGCACTATCGACAGTTACGATAGTTACAATTGACATCCAGCTTTCATGAGTGACGAGAGTTGAGTCAGGTAAACCTAGGTTTTCCCAGTTTTGTCTGAGTTAAGAAAACTGACTGGTTTCAATCCCATGGAGTTCCACTTGTTCAGGTTTTAGGTTAATGTTATCATGTCAAGCCAACCGAAAGGGCGGGTCTGAACTCATCGTCCCAAAAGTATCAATATGGGTAAAACAAAAAATTTTAAAAGCTCATCCCACGCTTAAAAGACGTGGCATTTCACTCAGTTCTTCAACCCCAAACCAGCTAAATCGTTCACGGCGAGAGGTTTATGCACCATGAACCATTAACCATCATCTGTGAACAGAGGGCGTTTCTTTCTACCCTGACTGAAGTCCATAGACTTCCACGCCACCCTGTTGATGTTAAAAAATCGGGATGACAGGATTTGAACCTGCGACATCCTGCTCCCAAAGCAGGCGCGCTACCAAGCTGCGCTACATCCCGATGCCTATCTTGATAGTATACCCTAGCGTCCAATTTGCCTAGTCTCCACCGCACAAAAATTAGTCTGGATACCAGAACATCCCTTTGATCCCTTCGGGATCGGCCATAAATCCCATTTGCCGATAAAAATTGACCACCTGGGGATCAGCAAAGAGAGTGATATTACTGATATCTTCACTGCGAAGTTTCTTGATGGTGTACTTCATTAACGCCTTACCCAGTCCCTTACCTTGGAATTCGGGGTGAACCACCACATCCCAGATTGTGGCATTAAAGGCATGGTCGGACGTAGCCCGGGCAAAGCCAATCAGACGCCTGGTGTTTCCTCGCTGCTGCCACATAGACACCACCAGGAAACTGTGTTGAATCGCTTTGCGAACTTTCCGCATGGGTCGTCGTGACCAACCCACGGCGTCGCAAAGCTCCTCTAACTCATACAGATCCAGTTCTCGCTCCGTACTGAAAAGGATACGCCCATTATCCGTGCCCTCGCCAGAGCCTGGAGACTCGCTTAGATTTGAAACGGCATCCCCTTCCAATTTTGTCGATGTAGAAGCAGTGTCAGCACTGCCAAAAAAGCTCTTCCAAAAACCCATGCCGGTGTGGCTATAGCATTTTATACTGGTATTCGTTACATAAGACTTATTCTCAGCTACTTGCAACTAGACATATCTAGCTGGGTAACTTTATGGTTATTCAAAAGTTTGACGTTTTGAACTTTAAGGACTTACGGGTACCATAGAATCCCGCCACACGACAAAAACTGCTCAACCAGTATGCTTTGTCGTTTCGTCTATTCCATCTACAAGAAGCTACATGGGTTGAGTCGTAACAACAACTTGTAGAGGTTTTGACCAATGGAATAGCCACCCCATACAACAAGTGGAAACGTTCCACTTGTTAAACTTTATCACATAAAGTGTCGGAGAAGTTAGTTGTCATGCATAAGTTTTTCCTGAATTTTGGTAGGACAACTTTCAACTGACATGCTTATCGTACCACAATTGGATTGAGATTCTCCTATCACCGTTATGACCTTATGACCGATGGCGCTTAGGGTCACAGTACCCCAAGGCTTCTAACTAGAGCTGAGCCTAACCCCCAGTTCCCAGCATATTTGGCTAGTGCCGTCCTTCAACGATGCCACTCTATTTCTACGGCTCAGTGGCAAATTGTGACTCAGGGCAAGACCTTCTTTAGCTAGACTGAGGCTATTGTGCCGAATTTGTGAGAGATTAACCAGATACGGCAGGTTTTTGCCTTGAGGCTGAGCTTGCTGGTCTATCCCAAAAGCTTTTTACCAAAGCGAACGCCTTTTCCCCCTACTTATGGCTGCGGGTCTGAAATCATCAACACTAGAACTGCTAAAGCGCTTCAACCGGGCGTTTCCGGAATTTTATGAGCAGTTTGTCAGTAGTGAGATCCAATTGCAAAACCTTCGGCTAGCTTATAAACTCTACAAAACTCGGCGCGTCGTTATTGAGATCAAACCCGAAGGCTCGAAAAGCGCCCTACATTTTGCCTACCGCAACCAGTCCTTTCTCCTCAGTGATATTTTTGGGGTTTTAGCTGCCTATGGATTGACAATTCACAGCCTGAGTCTTCATGGTCAAATCAGTCCCCCCATGCTGGTGTTCATCAAGCTAGTGGTATCCCGTGGTAGCAAAGCCCTGACCCCCAAAACAGCCGATAACGTCTGCCGTGCCATTCGGGAGGCGCTGGCAGGACGTTTTGAAGTTGAAGAAATGCTAGCAGTGGAATTTAATCTGGATGCTGGCTTAGAACAAGTAGAAACTGAGTTCTATGTAGACCCAGTATTTCATCTACCCGCCCTGTTAATTGAAGCCGATAACCAACCGGGATTGTTTTATAAGGTAATGTATGCTGTTTGGCAAGAAGACCTACTCGTCGTCAACGCTAACTTACTTGTCTGGCGTGGACGTACCCGCCTCATTCTCTACTTGCTCGGTCCCAATGAAAACTTGATTCCCGAATATTTGGGTCAAAAAATTGCCGAAAGTGTCCGACAGCGATTATTAGGGCGTCGGTTTTGAGTTTTGAGTGGGATAGACTCTTTCCCCTACACCCTACACCGTACACCCCTACACCCTTGACCACCTGCGCCAATTCTCGGATAGGATGGATTGTATGGCAACGATTGAGATTCTCGGGGCTACCCACGCCTACGAATTAACGCCTCCCAAGGCATCCTCATCCCCAGTTTTGGTTTTTATCCACGGCTGGCTGTTAAGTCGTAACTATTGGCAACCACTAATTGACCGATTAGATGCTGATTATCAATGTTTAGTCTATGATTTGCGGGGATTTGGTGATTCTCAATCCCCAACTGATAAAACACCACAAACCGAATCGGCTTTTGGGGCTACTACCTCTGGCGGGGCGGGTGAGAACGATAATGCCACATTAACATCGGCAGACGTTAGCGCCACTGGTTTATCGACCAGTAACTATACCCTTGCTGCTTATGCCAGGGATTTGGGTATTCTATTGGAAAAGCTGGCAATCGATAACGCTTGGCTTATTGGTCACTCTCTGGGTGGCAGTATCGCCTTGTGGGGAGCCTCAGTGGCATCACAACGGGTCAAAGGGGTGATTTGTCTGAATGCGGGGGGCGGCATTTATTTAAAAGAAGAGTTTGAACGATTTCGGAATGTGGGTAAGCAGTTGGTCAAACGCCGCCCTCAGTGGTTGTGTTATCTGCCCTTGATTGATGTACTGTTTACACGGGCACAGGTGGCGCGTCCTCTGGCACGGCGTTGGGGACGGCAACGGGTAATTGATTTCGTTGTGGCTCACCCAGAAGCGGCACTGAGGAGTCTGTTGGATTCGACAACCGAGGCTGAGGTTCACCGTTTGCCTCAGGTGGTATCACAGCTTCAGCAGCCTGTTTATTTTTTGGCGGGTGCGAATGATACGATAATGGCACCAAAATATGTGCGCCATCTGGCTAGCTTCCATAAGCTTTTTCAAAATGGGGGTGCCAATGTGATTGAAATTTCTAATTGTGGTCATCTGGCAATGGTGGAACAACCTGATGTTGTGGATACTCAAATTCGGAAAATTTTGGCTGAGTCTTTGAGTTTCTCGTAATCAAAGCTCGTTCTGCCGACGGAATATCTCTACCACTTACCCTACTGCACATTATTGTCTTTCTGTCAATGCGTAAGTCCTGACGTACCCACTGTGACATCCTCCCCCCGTGAATCGAAGATTACACAGGGGGTTTTATCGCTCCCCTAAGCCCCCACTTTTTGATAAACGAACAATATAAACGAGCACGGAGGGATTTGAACCCCCGACACCCAGAACCGGAATCTGGTGCTCTATCCACTGAGCTACGCGCCCTTTTGTGCAGCGGCGTTCAGAAAGAAACACACTGGCACAAATCAGATTATAACTTCGATTTGGCAAAAACGGCAATCTGGGTAATTGACGCTCCCTTCAGTGACTTTCCCGAACACTCTCCCTTTAGATAGATGCACATTCCCCTCTTCTTTGTGAAAAAGAACTTGTGTGTATGCTTTGTAATCCCTAGGGCAACCTGATACAGGTTCAGTGCTAACTTGCCTATTATCAGGACTCGTTTGGTAAACTGCTGAAGTCAAAAAGCTAATTTGTTCCATCATCACCTGGAATAGTAAGTAAATTTCTCTACTCAATATCATTATGATGCTAGGACTTCTCGCTATTTACTTGTTAATCGCTGGATTATTTTGCCTAAACTGGTTAAATGCATTCCAGAAAGAGACTGACTTATCGTCGGAGCAAAAATTTCGGTGTAGGATGGTTTTTGTCATTGCTACTGTTTTGTGGCCCCTTACCTTTCCAATTTCATATCTGGAAAACTGTTCGAGAGTTTAGTCACTAGGAAGAGAGAAAGCTTCAACAAGCTCTTTCCAAGCTGAATTAGGGTGGGCATCTTGCTCGCTTCATTGTTGGGGCAGAGTGGGGCTGACTTTGCTCGAGTGCTCATGGCATCCTAAAACAAAGAGACAGTTAAGTTATGAGGTCAAGGATGTCAGAAGCGTCAGCACAAAAGCGGATAGTCGTCGTTGGTGCAGGATGGGCAGGTTTAGGTGCGACTCATCATCTTGCCCAACAAGGCTACGATGTTACTCTTCTAGAAGCCGCACCCTATGCCGGTGGATTAGTGGCTGGATGGAAAACCTCTGGCGGACGTTCAGTCGAAGGGGGTATTCATGGGTTCTGGTATCCCTATCGCAATATCTTTCGTCTGGTTAACGAATTAGGGCTTAAACCCTTCACTCCCTTTACCTATTCCTCCCAATATTCTCCGGCTGGATTAGAAGTCGAATCGCCCCTGTTTCAAAATGAATTCCCGCTTCCTACCCCATTGGGTACTTTTGTGTATCCCAAGTTTAGACGCTTACCTCTAATTGACAGGCTTTCGGCTTTGCCTCTTCTCTATGCTCTGATTGATTTTGATAATTCTGATCAAGCGTGGCGACGTTACGATAAGGTAACTGCCCGCGAACTATTTAAACAGTTTGGTATTTCTGCCCGACTGTATCAAGATTCCTTTGAACCGATGCTATTGGTGGGGTTATTTGCTCCTGGCGAACAATGTTCAGCCGCCGCAGCCCTGGGAATGCTTTATTACTTTATTTTGGCTCACCAACCCAATTTTGATGTCGTCTGGTGTCGGGGAACAGTGGCAGAAATGATTTTTAAACCCTGGGTGGAGCGGATTGAGAAAGCTGGGGGACGAGTGCTGACGAATAAGCGGGTGAATGATATTCTCTTGGACGATAGGGGTAAGGCGAAAGCGGTTGTCTGTGGAGAGGAAGTCTTTGAAGCCGATGCGGTGATTGTTGCCGTTAGTGTTAATGGCATGAAAAAAATTGTTAGTGTGAGTACGAACTTACAACCTTATCCTGAATTCCGTAATTTGAGAAATTTAGGGGCAATTGATGTCTTGGCAACCCGGTTGTGGTTTGACCGAAAAGTTATTCTGCGGAATCCTTCTAATGCTTGTTTTGGTTTTGATCCGACGACGGGGTGGACGTTTTTTGATTTAAATGCGCTGCATGATGAATATGCCTATGAACCGGGAAGTGTAATTGAAGCAGATTTTTATCATGCTAATCAATTATTACCCATGAGTGATGAGCAAATTGTGGCAAAAGTTCATCGAGATTTAGCCACTTGTGTGCCAGAGTTTCAAGATGCCAAGGTTATGGATAGCAGCGTGATTCGTGTACCGCAAGGGGTAACGCATTTTGCACCGGGAAGTTATCAGTATTTACTGCCAGCCACAACTCCGATTGATAATGTTTTGATGAGTGGGGATTGGATTGTTACCAAGCACGGTTCTTGGTCACAGGAGAAGGCGTATGTGACGGGTTTAGAGGCGGCAAATTTAGTAATTGACCGTTTTGGGTATGGAAATAAGGCAACGATTATTCCGGTTGAACCCGATGAACCTCATATTCAAGTGGGGCGGATGATTAATAAAATGGTGCGGGATTGGGGGAAGACAGTATTACCTGATTTTTGGTTGCCTTAGTTTTTGAGCTGGAGACGGTAGATAGCAAAATTAAACGGTTAAACCCACCTTTACAATTGACGAAGGGCGGGTTTTGTTGAAAGTTTATCGGTAAATACCAAAGTTAAGTGGCTAAAGGAGTCCTGACAATTTACAGACGTGCCATGGCAAGTCTTTACATAAATGAATTCTGCCGAATATATTGTAAGATACCCTGTGCGATCGCGCTTGCCATTTGGCTGTGGTATTCTGGTGTCGCTAGTCGTGGGTTATCCTCTCGTCCAGTAACGAAACCGACTTCCACGAGAACCGCCGGCATTGGATTATTACGCAAGACGTAAAATCGGGCTTGTTTCACGCCGCGATCGCGAATCGGAATTGTCTGTAAAATACTACTATGAATGGTTTGAGCCAAACGCTGACCATTAGAGTAATAATAGGTTTCTAATCCATTCACATCAGGACGACGACCAATAGCATTAGCATGAATACTCACAAATAAGTCCGCTTGGGCTTGTTTTGCCATCTCGACGCGGGGTGCTAAGTCTACAAAATAATCGCTGGTTCGGGTGAGAATGACTTGAATACCTTGTTGCTGTAAAATAGCAGCAACTTGTTGAGAAATGGGCAAAATCACATCCTTTTCCCGCAACCCATTTAACCCAATCGCACCAGGATCATTTCCTCCATGTCCGGGATCAATCATAACCACAATGCGGCGGTTCGGAACTTGGGAACTATTAAATGGAGGATTGCTAGTTATAGGCGGTATGACAGGATTTTGCGGCGGTAGAGGGGTTTGTGTCGTTAATTCGACAACTCGTTGCGGTGGCGGTAACTGCACTGTCCACATCCGAGGGGAGAATCCTTTGAATAGAACCTGTTGAGGGTTAATCGTATAACCCGGATTAAATTCAATCACCAAGCGCGTGGTTTGGGAGTTCAATTGACCAACACGCACCGCTCGAACTGCGCCACCGACTACTTGTTCTAATTTGGAGTTCTCCAGCAGGATACCGGGTAAATCAATCACCAGGCGGTTGGGATTGGCAAAAAATTGTCCAGTGGGTTGCACCCCTTCATCCGTCGTAAAGACGAGTTGATTTTGATTCACATCAAAGCGCCAGGAGAGCAATCTCGCTGCTTGCGCTGGAAAGGAGAGCAAAAAAAAGCCGAGAAAACTGGGAAGTAGCCAGTGCAGTTTCACTGTTAAAGTTCCTCAAGACAGGGGACGGGGATCAATACTGCAAGGGATAGAGGAGCAGAGGGAGCAGGGGGAGCAATGTAGAGACGCGCTTTTGAAGCGTCTGGGAGCCGGCGAAGCAGAAATTACATTTAGAGCTTATCCGAGTATTATTGGGACGGGGATCATGTTCCAGACGCGCCATAGCAGGTTTTAGATATAATATCTAGCATTCTTTTGTTGAATGGGAGTAAACGTGGCTTACTCGATTTTAGACGGGGGATATTGGATTGTCTCGCATCTGATGGAGTTGAACGTATCGCGGTTCTTGATGTTAATTATTTACAATTGAGAGACTTTTCTATCAGGATAATTCCCCCTGATGTCTAACGAACTGCTATCTGACGTGTGCCAAGCTTCGCAAATCGTCTCGCTGTTTTGCCCAGAAAGAACGTAGATATTCGAGAACGGTTTGAGTATAATTAAACTTTTTGCATTCTTGTCGAATCCACAATCCTAGCTGCCATAATTCGTCTAAGGTTGTGGTTTTTTTTATTAAGGCAATTATTGACTCAATCCAGAGTTTTAGTTTTCGATAACTGATAAATTGCCCACCTTTGTCGCGGCGATGAACAAAAATAATATAAGCCCAAGGTTCTGCTCGCAGAATCATCGATTTGGGAATACCCAGAAATTGAGCAATAAGATCGATAGTGATTGGAAATGATTGGGGTTTGATGCGGCGAAATAGAATAGTCATAGTTGTTTTGGAGAAACATCAAATAGGAGTTCAAATTCTGCGGTGGGAACGAAGCGATGGAGGAATCGCATGTAGTCTTGAGCATCTTGGCGATTGTGAAATCGGGCGATGGTATGGCGTTGAGCGTTGGGGAGAAGGCGGACAATTGCCCAAGGACGAGTCAAGTCGGCGGATGAGGGAATGGCTTGATTCGTCGGTTCGTTAACTCGGATAATATTAAGAATGCTGTGAATTAGCTGCCAGAGGGTTCGACGTGCTGCGGTGGTATCGTTGGGGAGTAAACCCCAGTCACCTACGGGTGCGGGTAACCAAGTCAGAAGGTAGGTTTTGCCGTCTTTATTAATTTTCCAGGACAAGCGGTGGGGTTGTTTGAAGCATTGATAGTGGTGTTGTCTGAGAAGGGCGCACAGTTTTTCACCTTCGGTTTGAAGGCGTAGCCAGTCAGTATGTTTCATGGAATTTTATAGTGAAAAGAACGAACGGATGGAAGGGCAGTTAAAATATTCTCTGCCCTCTATGGTTTTTTGGATTATGACCAGTAAAGCATAACTAGCCATGCTTTACAAGTCATGACTTACAATATGCCCCAAGAAAGTGGAAAGCGTCTCACACCAGCGGATTTGCGTCAGCGTACAGGTTTGACTCAGGTTAATTTTGCGATATCGATTGGAAAAAGTCCTTCAACCATTGCCAAATGGGAAGCTCGAACGTCTTTACCACGAGGCACACCGTCTGAAATTAAACGTTTGTGTCAGGCTTATCAATGTACTCTTGATGAACTGATTGAGGCATTTGAGGGAATCGATGTCGAGTCAGGGTAACATCTGGTCCGGCTGTGAACTGGAGTAGGTTATCGGCTTCGGATTTGCCAGATAGTCATTTGCTATGCCCAATAAAAACAGATTAGATGTAGAGAGTGGCGAATCGCCGTTAAAGCAGTTACGAGAA
Source organism: Coleofasciculus sp. G2-EDA-02 (assembly GCF_040226375.1). Lineage (NCBI taxonomy): Bacteria > Bacillati > Cyanobacteriota > Cyanophyceae > Coleofasciculales > Coleofasciculaceae > Coleofasciculus > Coleofasciculus sp. G2-EDA-02. Next base: position 47,315 of record NZ_JAVKEW010000136.1, read on the forward strand.
GCGGTTGGTTTAACTCAAGAGGAGTTGGCTCGGCGAATTGGCGTATCCACGAAAACCATTAGTAACTGGGAAAGAGGAGCCTACCCAGCAACGTTCAATGTTCCCCAGATTAAAGCTTTGTGTCGAGAGTTGCAGTGTAGCTTGGAGGATCTACCGGATAACTTTGGTCCTGCGCGATCGCCCAATCAAGCCTAAGTCGAATGGCATGCTCAGATGAGGCTGGTGGGCAATGCCCACCCTACGGAATATAACGGGTTTTGACGATCCAAAAATGCACACTTTTCAGTGCCATTGAACCTAAGTCAGTTGGGCATCAGCACGAAAGCTGACGAGAGAGCGGGTTCAGACATCTGCCACGCCAAAGAGCGATCGCGCTCAGTTATGGCTACACTTAAGACGAATGGTACTAACATTCACCATTGAAGGGAATTTCCACTACAAACTCCGTACCGCATCCGGGCGCGGAGAAGCAATGTAATTGTCCGCCATGTTTTTCTACGACAATTTGATAGCTAATCGACAATCCTAAACCCGTCCCTTTTCCTACAGGTTTTGTGGTAAAAAATGGATCAAAAATTCGTTCCTTGACTTCTTCATGAATGCCATAACCATTGTCGGCAATGTGAATCAGTACAGAGTTGCGCTCCGATAATTCAGTCCAAATCCATATTGTCGGCGTGGAAACATCATCAGGAAAAGAGAACTCCCCTGATGCCGAATCTTTTGTATTCTCCGGTTGTTTATCCCCTGAATTGAGAGCATCAATCGCATTATTTAAAAGATTCATAAAGACTTGATTGAGTTGTCCTGGATAACATTCCACAGGGGGAAGCTTGCCATACTCTTTGACAACTTGGATGTTAGAGGATTCCGACTTTAAGCGGTGCTGCAAAATCAGCAGCGTATTCTCCATCCCTTGTTCAACATCCATACATTTGCGTTCAGCTTCATCTAGGCGCGAAAAATTCTTTAAACTACCAACTAACGCTTGCAGGCGGGTTACACCGACTTTCATCGAGCTGAGAAGTTTGGGGAAATCTTTTTGGAGGAAGTTAATATCAATTTCTTCAATTAAGGTTTCAATTTCCGATACAGGTTTAGGATAGTGTTTACCATAGAGTTTGATTAATTTCAATAAATCCTGAGCATATTGATTGGCATAGGCAATATTTCCGGATATAAACGTGATTGGATTATTTATTTCATGAGCAACCCCTGCCACTAACTGTCCCAAACTTGACATTTTTTCACTTTGAACCAGTTGGAGTTGAGTCTGTTTGAGTTCGCGTAGGGTTTGTTCAAGCTGAGTGGCTTTCTCTTTTAAGTTTGTTTCCGACTCTCGCAAAGCAGATTCAGCCGCTTTACGTTCCTTGAGTTCATCCGCGACTTGCTCAAACAATGCCGCTTGCTGAATAGCTACACTTAACTGGATACTCAGTTTTCTCACACATTCGATTTCCGGCTGCTGCCATTGCCTTACTCCCGAACATTGCTGAACCACAAGCAATCCCCAGAGCTTTTTCCCTTGTAAAATAGGCGCTACCACGTTAGCACGAACCTGAAGCGTTTCGAGTAATTCAATGTGGCAGGGGGTTAAATTGGCGTTGTAGATATCGTCAATTACTCGAATATCTGGTTTGCTAGCATCGCTGAGGATAATGCCACAGCTTGCCGCACCCAAGATACGCTCATCCAAATAAAGTGTCTCCAGAGCCACTTTATCGGAGGTATTGGCATCGAAAAGACGACCCGTTGAGGACTGATGTAGGTGGGAAATCATGGCAGTAAGTCAGCAATATGTAATACCTAGGGAGGTCGAGGCGTATTCTTTTCAATTTAAAAACACCTCAAAAGAGATTTAAATACACCCAAAGGATGAATTTATATAACTTTATGGAAGAATCAATATACATGTTTTTAAAATAAAGATTCAAAAAAACATCCTGTTTTCTGCGGACGAGAGTCAGTCGAGAAAGCCTGCACCCTGTAGAGTTACTGCCTGGAGGCGGATCTAGACTAGAATCTAAATGCCAACTTTGATCGTTGAAATGTCAGCTCCAACCGTACCCTCTAAAAAATTTCTTCAACCTATTGACCGTCTGGCTTTGGTAATCATGGTAGTGCTAAGTCTGCTAATTGGCATCGTCCTATTGACAGGCGATACCACTCGACCTAGAGTTAGGGCTTTTAGCTGGCAGGACAAATACGTCAGTGCTGAGGATACAGCGTTTATTCTAACCTTTAGCCGTCCGATGAACCACGCCAGCGTGGAAGCGAATCTAAAAATCACACCAGTTTTGCCTTCAGGGGAGGTTAGTCCCTCAGAGGTGCCGCCAATCGAGGGAAAAATTAGCTGGGCGGGGCGTAAAATGGCGTATACGTTGCTCTCGCCGATTCCTTATGGTAATGACTATCAAGTTCAGCTTCAGGGAGCAAAGGAGAAAATACCGGGAGTTGAAGAAGAAGGTACAGTCATGGAACCGTTTCAGGCGACATTTCACAGTCGCGATCGCGCCTTTGCTTACATTGGCGTTGAAGGCGAGGAGCAGGGGCGGTTAATCCTCTATAATCTCACACGACAACAAAAAACACTGCTGACGCCGACTGATCTAGTCGTACTGGACTTTAAGCCCTATCCTGGGAGCGATCGCATTTTATTTTCGGCGAATGACCGCCAAAATCAGGCAAGGGGTTTACTCACGGCACAACTTTACACCGTAACCACAGGATTATCGTTTCCATCTCCAAATAAACGTTCCCCATCTCAGTCAACCGTTGGCAAGCTTGATTTAGTGTTAGATAGTCTTGACTATCAAAATCTGCAATTCGACTTATCCGGAGACGGACAAATCATTGTGGTACAGCGAGTGAATCGAGAAGATCCCGCTGATTTTGGATTATGGATTATCCCTGGGGAGGGCGAACCCCAACCCTTAGAAAATCAGCCCGGTGGCGAATTTTTAATTGCCCCAGATAATGCTTCATTAGCCGTGGCGCAAGGGCAAGGGGTAGCGATTTTGCCGTTAAACTCCAATGCCGAACCGCTAGACTTTCTGCCCAAATTTGGTCGAGTCCTCAGCTTTGCCAGAGATGGTTCAGCGGCGACAATGGTGAAATTTAATACCGACTATACGCGATCGCTGTTTTTAGTGAATAATCAGGGAGCAGAACAAGAAATCTTACGTACAACGGGTTCGATTGTCAACTGCGAGTTCGCCCCCAATGAAGAAACCCTCTATTGCCTGCTCACCCAACTAATTCAAGGGGAAGAGTATCGCGAGGAACCGTTTATCGCCGCCGTTAATCTCAAGGCTGAACCTGAGAGTGAACAGAGTCCGGTCAAACCCTTGGTGGTTCTGCCGGAACAGCGTGATATTCAACTGAGTTTATCCCCAGATGGTTTAGCCTTATTATTCGATCAGGTAGCAACCCGACCCGCCTCACCGATTGATAGTTTAAGAAATGATGAAGGGCAGGCGATCGCCACCGGACGTCTTTGGTTATTGCCCTTAGATGAGTCTATACCCTCAGAAACACCCCTGCAACTACAACCTGAGCCATTATTACCAGGATTCCAACCTCACTGGCTACCGTAGCAGGAGCAGGGGGAGCATGTAGAGACGCTTCAAAAGCGCGTCTCTTAGCAGGGGGAGATAGAAAGTCTGTTGTAGGGGCGGGTTTTACCCTTAACGTTTCGTTTTCACCCGAATGTAACTAAACCCGCCCCGACCAATTGCGAAAATTATCTGACAAATGACCAATGACTAATGACCAACTTTAGCTATCACTTAACCACGCCGGATGAGAAAGCAAAGTCGCAATAACCCGGACACCACGTAACTGATTGGAAAGCGGGAGATGACCTTTCGGGGCGCTGAGATCCCAAGTAAACTCATTGGGGTATCGAGTCCAGCTATTTCCGCTCTTCCAGCCAATTTTGGGCCACAGTTTTTCCCAGTTTTTACCCACAGAAAGCCAAAGTTCCCGCTGCACAGAGAATCCAAATTTACCTTGAGAGTGAATCATCCAAAGGGTATTAATCGTTTGTAAATCGGGAATCGGGAACTTCTCCACTTCAGAAAAGTACAGCCATTTTCGCTGTACGGCAGTAGAGCCAGCCAATGCACAAAGTTTCTCTAATGTCAACCTATCCGCTGCCTGAAATTCTTGCTGGGCAAGTAACTGTTGTAGGGGAGTGTAGTCAATATCCCGTTCAGACAACAGGGGAACAATCCCTGTCGGAAAATGGCTTTGTAGGAACTCCTCAGTTTTGGCAGTCTTTGCCTGATAAAGGGCAAGGTATGCCAAACCGACACTGAGACTGGGAGGGGTTGAGGATTGCGCTTGCAGAAAGTCCATCAAAACATCTAAACCAGCATCCCCCTGATTCACCAGTTCTGGAATGAGCTGGAGTTGTTTTTTCTCAGAACTCGACTCAAGTTGGCTAGTCAACTCGGCAAGCTGGTTAGAGGTTTCGGGTACAGAGGCAGTCGTTTGGTCTATCATGAAGCGACGTGTTTGAAGTTGCGGCAACTGATCCTATTGTCGAGGCAAAGTGGCTCCCTTGAACGCCTGAGACTCGAAAATTGACAAGATTACTTTAGAGCATCGGTCTAATAACCTCAGTTAGCAGTAAAAAGAAGTCACCCGCTTCCAGATGTGCCATGGCACGTCTGGAACATTGCGCCCCAGCTCCCCCAGCTCCCCCGCCTTCCTAACCATTGCTCGGAGGTTGATAACCATTTTCATAGGCAAAACGAATAAGCTGAGCGCGGTTTCCCAACTTTAACTTATTGAGAATACTACTCAGGTGTGTTTGAACAGTACGTGGACTAATAAACAAGCGATTGCTGATTTGTTTATTCGTCAATCCTTGAATCACTTCCCAAAAAACTCGTTCTTCTGCAGGTGTCAACGGTAAAGGTGTAGGGGTGAAAGTTTCTTCTTCCTGGGGTGGTGAAACCTCGGTCGCTTGAGCGGTTTTGGCTTGGTTGGCTAACTCCGTGACGGCGGAACTGGCATTAAGCTGCATTAACTGAACAATCAGAGCATGAATGCGACGGGTTCTCTCAAGCTGAGCCTCGATTTTAGCCGCTAATTCTCTGGGATTAACAGGCTTAATCAGATAATCATCCGCTCCGATGGAGTGCCCGTGAATGCGGTCTTCTAGTTCTCCTTTACCTGATAGAAAAATAAAAGGCATCAGTTGACCGGATGGAGTCGCCCTCAGACGGCGGCAAAATTCTATTCCATCCATCTGTGGCATCATCACATCAGAAACCACCAAGTCCGGTGGACTTTTGACACAAGCCTCCAAAGCTTCTGCCCCAGAACTCACCTGTTCAACCTGATATCCCATATTTTCCAGGGCGCGTGTCAAAGTAATGCGTAATGTTCTATCATCATCAACCACTAAAATTTTTTTCATCGTTGGTCGTCAGTCATGGGTCAAAAGGTTGAAGGTTAGGTTGGTGAGACGCTTTCCCTCAGAACATCCTTCCTTGGATAAGAAGCGTCTGGGCAATAGCAGGAATCAGGAGCAAAAAACTCTGTGTTGGTATTAGCCTAGCGACTTCAGTAGTGTATTGCCACAAACCTTCCCTGTAGAGAAGCCAGCCGGAGGACAGATTAGCCAACTCTCTCTGTGTAATCGGCTACTCCATCACACAGTCGGGTTGATGCCGAGCTACGCTCTATCGAGTAACAGAGTGAACAACAATAGCCAACACAGATGCTTTATTCCAGCATAATGGTTGAGTTCAGCGAGTGTCTAAACGCTAGACTATTGCGTCCAACCTTGTACTTGTATCGATAAACAGCAGCGACGCCATGGACAGGTAGCATCTCACATCTTGCACCAATCTCAATTAGCCACTTTTGTCTAGGGTGGGCAAGAGTTATCACGAAAGGAAATGCTTATATTATCGTCCGTTGCTCTTGCCCACCTCAAGGTCACTTGGAGTTTATTAGCAGTTCTGCAAGATCTCAATAGCATGGTACATTTGGGAGCAAAAGAGAAATTTTAGCCTATGTTTGGTAGTATTGGATACTTTTTGTTCGTGAATTCCTCCTTCCTCCATAAGTTTGTAAGTTGGTGAGCGACAGAAGTTATGGTCTTTGTAACGGGTAAGAGGTAATGGGTAACTCACTAAAAGTCCGTTATATTTGTTACCAATTTGTTGCCTTTTTATTCCTCATTTGGCAGTGATCTGCAAAAAAACTTAATAAAGTTCCCAGCAGCAGGGAGATCTGGTAACTTTTTCGGAGCATCAATTAATCGTGATGTTGATCTCAACCTTAGCCAAGGAGTTTTATGTACGAAAAAATCGCACCTCCAGATACGGGTTCTCGCATTACCTTCGACAATGGCAAACCCATCGTTCCTGATGATCCGATTATTCCCTTCATTCGGGGAGACGGCACAGGTGTCGATATCTGGCCCGCTACCCAAAAGGTCATTGACGCAGCCGTAGAAACCGCTTATGGTGGAAAGCGGAAAATTACCTGGTTTAAAATTTATGCGGGTGATGAAGCCTGCGACAAGTACGGCACGTATCAGTATTTACCGGAAGACACCCTAACCGCGATTAAAGAATACGGCGTTGCCATCAAAGGACCATTAACCACACCAATTGGGGGGGGTATTCGTTCTCTCAACGTCGCTTTACGCCAAATTAATGACCTCTATGCCTGCGTGCGTCCCTGCAAATATTATCCAGGGACACCATCGCCCCACAAACAACCCGATAAACTGGATTTGATTATCTACCGGGAGAACACAGAAGATATCTACCTGGGAATTGAGTGGCGCCAGGGCAGCGAAATTGCCGACAAACTGATATCTATTCTCAATAATGATCTGATTCCAGCCACGCCAGAACATGGTACAAAGCAGATTCGCCTTGACTCAGGCATTGGCATTAAACCCATCAGTAAAACCGGTTCTCAACGTCTGATTCGTCGCGCCATTGAACGCGCCTTAACCTTACCCAAAGCCAAGCAAATGGTTACCTTGGTGCATAAGGGTAATATTATGAAATACACCGAAGGTGCGTTTCGCGACTGGGGGTATGAACTGGCTACCACAGAATTTCGGGCGCAATGCGTTACCGAACGAGAATCTTGGATTCTGAGCAATAAAGAACATAACCCGGATATCAGCCTCGAAGAAAATGCCCGTAAGATTGAACCCGGTTATGATGCCTTGACACCAGAAAAACGGGCTGAAGCGATGGCAGAAGTCGAAGGTGTTCTCAATGCCATCTGGGACACCCACGGGAATGGTCAGTGGAAAGAAAAAGTCATGGTCAATGACCGGATTGCGGACAGTATTTTCCAACAAATCCAGACTCGCCCAGATGAATACTCGATTCTGGCGACGATGAACCTGAATGGGGATTATCTATCCGACGCAGCGGCTGCCCTGGTGGGGGGTTTAGGCATGGGACCTGGTGCCAATATTGGTGACACCTGTGCAGTTTTTGAAGCCACCCACGGCACAGCACCCAAGCATGCAGGTTTAGACCGAATTAACCCCGGTTCACTCATTTTATCTGCTGTGATGATGTTGGAATATATGGGGTGGCAAGAAGCGGCTGATTTAATTACACGAGGAATTGGCGGTGCTATTTCTAACCGGGAAGTGACCTATGATTTAGCCCGAATGATGACGCCACGGGTGGAGTCACCGTTGAAGTGTTCTGAATTTGCGGACGCAATTATTAAACACTTCTAGCTCGAGAAGGCAGGGCACGATACTATCGTGCCCCTACCCAATCAATTAGGGTCTGCTGAATAAGTCTGGTGGAGGGAGCAGGGGGAGCAATGTAGAGACGCGCTTTTGAAGCGTCTCTTAGCAGGGGGAGCCATAGTACATTTTCCCTGATAGCGGTGCAAGGGTATAAAAGGGTTTAACCCGGATTTCTTGAACTTGAGCAAATATCAATGCCAATCAAAGCCTTGATAGCTAAGGGTTTGGGAGTTGTGCAGCAAGCCCCAATTATCTAATTGTGGTAGGGGCACGGCAATGCCGTGCCCTATTATCACCATCGTAGTCTTGAGATTGGAGGCAGGGCGGGTTTCGTTGTCCAATTTCAGATCGGTCTCCTAATTTAATTCCTAAACCCGCCCCTACATGTTTGGGATGTACATTTAGAAGGTGAGATCGCGCTGGAAAACAGGGTAGGTTTTATTATCTGGTTTCCGGTTAATCTATCCATCCATCTAATATCGCGGCAAACAATCTAACGTAGGGGCGGGTAATGGAACAAAATTAACGGATAAACCAATAACCTTCTCTCCCTAACGGGGAGCATTTAATTGTGAGCGGTTGAGCTGACTCGGCTGCAACCCCGGTGTAATGGGTGTCGGATTATTTCCGACACTGGGAACAGTATTGGGTTGAGTCGGATATTGTCCAACATTAGCGGAGTTGGCAGGTGCTGTTGGCATCACAGGATAGTTGGTGACACCCGTTGCTGGGACTGGGGGGGCAGGAACTGAGGGATACATGGGCTGTCCAGCACCGTTATAAACTGTTCCATTCGGTGTCATCCCTGTGGGATAGGTGGGCTGTCCGGCACCATTGTAGCCAGAGATAGTCGGTACAGAAGCAGGAGGATAGCTAGGCTGTATTATCCCTCTGTTGGTTGTCGTCCTTGGCACAGTGGGTAATGGAGTCCTGTTTTGTCCACTTGTTCCAGAGGTTGGCACGGTTTGACTGGGACTCGTATCAGAACGTTGAGTTAGTTGATTAGAATTTTTATTGCTCGTTTGAGACGCCTCATTTGCTGGCACCTCAGTCAATTCTTGGAAAGCATTCGCAGAAGTCGTGTCTGAGTTTGAGGAGGAAGACTCAGAACTCAACATATTCGGGTTGGGAAAGAGTCCCTTACCCGACAAAATATCCCCCATGAGGAACTCTTGTGAGGCTTTGGCAAAGGGATTGCTGGAGCTGGGTTTTGGCTCAGCAACGCTGTTTAGGATTGAGGGAGCCGAGGTTGATGGCTTTTCTGGTGTCGATGCAATCAAAGAATTTTTTTTGTCACCCGACTTCGGGTTCGGTAGACTAGCTACAGCCAGAGCGCTCTGTTGGTCAAATTCCTCGATGAGGACTGCCGAACTGTCGATATCTGCCATGTTGGCGGCAAGTTCTTCAGCCGAAAGCGTGGTCTCATCTGTTGAATTCTCAAATTGCTCGCGGATTGGGTCTTCTTCTAAGAAACTCAACCAATTGGGATTTTTCCAATATTCCCAGACAAACAGCACGATTAAACCAAAACCCATGACTGATAGCCAAAATTTGGGTTGCCTTAAGGGTTGGAGTCGGGCTTTTAAATAGCGCAGATACGCAGGCACTTGATTGGGAGATGACATAGCGAAAGCCTGAAGTAGGATTTGACAAAAATTGAACTAACCGAGTCAGAATAAAGGAGATAATGTAACTTTTGTTACAGAAATATTTTAAAGGATTGATTTTTTATGCGCGTCAACGGTTGACTCTGTAGTGCAACCCACTAATTATATCTAATGTGATAGACTTTTCGATTCATCTGTTAGGATACGTTATACCACAATGCTGTTCGGTTGAGGGGTTTGGTGACCAAACCCCTACTATCGGGCGGCTCGAATTAACAAAAATCCCCCAACAGCAAACCCCATCAGATTAGGCAACCACGCAGAGATTAAGGGGGGGAGGTAGTTACTCAATCCCAGAGCATCTCCGATCGCCATCAGCATATAATAGGCGAAAATCACTAACACGCTGATACCAAAGCCTGTGGCTTTACTGGTACGCTGGGGTCGATTGCCTAATGATCCTCCAACTAAGCCAAAAACAACGCAAGCAAATGGTAAGGCAAATTTTTGATTGATGCGGATTTTGAGCTTGCGAATGTCATCCTCATCCCCACTCTGGCGCTCTAACTCTAGACGTTCTCTGGCTTGAGTGATGTTCATTTCATCGTAATCGCGGTCTTTTCTTGCCAAATCCAAGGGAATGCGAGGCAATTGTAGTTGTTGGTGTTCAAACCGCACGATGTTACGGTAAGAGGCATCCGGTGCTACTAAATAAATAGTACCGTTATAGAAATCCCAAGTGCTTTGAGCTATATTCCAAATAGCTGAATCAGCAGTAACAATTTGGTTAAGACCTTGCTGAGACCAATCAAGAATCGTTAAACCCTTCATCCGCTCACCATCAAACTTTTGAGCGTAGAATAAGCGCTTAAGTAGATTGTCCTTGCTACCATCAGCCTGTTCAACCTCTCCATATTCTCGATAGAAGATGTTGCGCTCCTTGAAGGCGGGTTTTTCTTCCCCTAATGCCCGTTCTAAGGTGAGGGTAGCTTGATAGTTAGACGCGGGGACTACGTATTCATTAAATCCAAAGGTAACACCAGTAATAATAAAACTCAGTAATATTGCGGGTAGCACTAGGCGATAAATACTCACCCCACAGCTTCGCAAAGCAATCAATTCACTGTCACTAGAGAGACGGCTGTAGGTCAATAAAGTGGCTAAAAGGACAGATGTGGGAAAAGCATACGCCATGAACTGAGGTAAACTCAACAGCAGCACTTTCAGCACCAACGTAGCCGGTAGCCCTTCATCTACTGCTTTCCGCATCAAGTCAAATAAGCTACCAATGGTTACCCCCACCGATGAAAACATTCCCATACCAAATAAAAATGGGGGAATAAGTTCGGCGATAATATAACGATCCATCACCGATAAGCCAGGAATGAATGAGAAAAGAGGGAGAGATTTACGGACAGTCATGACTCCAGAAGTGTGCCAGACGCTTCAAAAGCGCGTCTGAGGATTATTGTTGAAACTCATCGCCCAAGTAATATTGCCGCACTAAGGGATTGTTGTAAAGTTCTTCAGCACTACCCGATGCCAGAATTTGTCCATCTCGCATGATATAGGCGCGATCGGTGATGGCTAGGGTTTCGCGAACATTATGATCTGTAATTAAAACTCCAATTTGGCGATCGCGCAATCGGGCAATAATTTTCTGAATCTCAGACACAGCAATCGGATCAACCCCCGCAAAGGGTTCATCTAAGAATAAAAACTTGGGTCCTTCTACGCCTGAAGCTAACGCTCTTGCCAATTCTGTGCGACGGCGTTCACCACCGGAGACACGTCTACCTATGGTATTCGCCGCTTTTTCTAAACCAAACTCTTCGATCAACGTTCGCAACCGCCAGCGCCATTCTTGACGCGGTACACCCGTCTGCTCTAGCACCAGTCGAATATTATCTCGAACCGTCAGATTACGAAAGATACTGGGTTCTTGTGCCAAATAGCCAATACCAAAACGCGCCCTCTGGTGCATCGGCTGCTTGGTGATGTCATTATCATCTAACCATACTGTCCCTTGATTGGGTTTTTCTATACCGATGGCAATGTAAAAGGTGGTCGTTTTTCCGGCACCATTGGGTCCTAGCAGCCCCACAACTTCCCCTTGTGCCACAGACAGATTGACACGGTTAACGATAGACTTCTTGTTATAGGATTTATGAATATTCTCTAAAACAATTTTCAAGAATAGCCACCTCATTTGGGGAGTTTTGATATGTACAGACGTAGCATGGTACCTCTGTAGGGGCGGGTTTGACTACTATCCTTTCTAATGACCCAGATGGAACTAAACCCGCCCCGATTAGTGTTCAGTTGAAGGGTACTGACTGGTATGCTGGTGGGCAATGCCAACCCTACGGTATCTCAAGGGTTTTGGCGCTAACGAATAACAAATTACAAATAACAATTATGGCTCACTTACTGGAGTTTTGAACACAGGTTTTGGATTAAAGGGAGGAGTTACAGGTGGTGAAACCGATTGGGTTGGGGCTTCTGGATCAGACACAAGATAGATTGATTCAACCTGTTGTTGGGTTTTCGGTAGGGCAACAAAGCGCCCTTCATCAATTAAATAGGTAATGGTTTCACCGCGCAGACTATTGCCTTGCTGCAAGACATAAACATTTCCCGTGAGCACAATGCGGCGTTCTCGACTAAAATATTGAGCTTGAGCCGCCGTTGCCTGAATTTGGCGAGCGGGATAATCAATCTGTACATTACCCCGTGCGGTGACAACACCAGTTTGGGAATTGGCTTCTTGAACATCTGCCCGAACCGTGATGGCACGTCCATCGCCAGTTTGGGCTTGGGCATCTTTGAGGGGAGTAGGAAGCGCCATCGCTCCCATAAGGCTAATTGGCAGTATCAGCGCTATGCCTAGACGCCGCTTCAGGTTAGCTATGTTAAATAAGCAGGACTTCATGGGTTTAGGAGTTAATAATACCAAAGTTCGCCATCTTGCTGTGGATAGTTTACGCCAAATATTCCTGGAAAGCCTAGAGGTTCTCCTGACTCGAAGACACCATCCTGGTTACGGAGGCGATTGGTCAACTCTGATGACGAGTCAGCACTCGTCAAAGTTTCAACTCTCTAGCTCAAAGCGTTGTAGCTTGATGCAGCTACCAGTGTTTTGTACTACCCACGTTCATCATATCGCCTCAGTTCATGCGATCGCCTTTGTGATTATACCAACTGGGTTGATTCCGGATTGAGCTACACTAATATGAAAAATCGGCTACAATTCGTTCTCCTGACTTAGTTGACAATATACAGCTTAAGCCTTTGCCGTTTATTATCTTAGTCTTTAGCCAGCGATGACAACTCAGCCTCATCGTCAAGATTCACCGTCACAGTCTCTTGATCCGTCTTTGCCCGTAGCTAATGTGCTGCAGTTTCCTCAGCCAGAGCCAACCTTTTACTACTTTGCCTATGGCTCCTGTATGTGTCCTGTTGATTTAAAGCGATCGCTAGGTGAAAGTACTCATGCTTTCGTCCTTGGTTCAGCCGTTCTCCAAGGATATCGACTGGGATTTAACCGCAAATCAGTACGGCGTAACTGTGGTGTACTCGATATCGTACCCGATGTTAACGCAACGGTTGAAGGAGTCTTATACCGCCTACCTGAGCGATTTAGTGATCCTCTAGATCACCGGGAAGAAGTACCCCATGGTGGCTATCGGCGAGAAACCGTAGAAGTTTCCTGTCAAGGGCGAGTCTATCCCGATGTCCGGACTTATGTAGTTGTGGAAAAATTAATGGAAGAATTAGCACCGAACGATTGGTATTTTAATGTTGTGCTTCGCGGAGCTATTACTTGTGGGCTCAGCGAAGCTTATTGCTGGCAACTTTTTAACCACATGCACCAGCTTCAACAGCGTCACTGGCAAACCCAATCCTTACGTTCTGCTTAGTCAGGCAATTCCTCACCTATAACTTACCCACAAAACCTGCCCCAGTGTCAAAAGTTATAACTTGACCCAATTAAGCGGGTTTAAGTTTAAATTAACTTTTCCTGGTAATCCCTCCAAAAAGAGACAGTTTCGCCTCAAGATGTTACCGTTTTTAAATAGGCGTACCCGACTACGTCTGTAACATCGCATTACTACTAGGCAAATCCCACTGTGATCGTCCTTCCAGGTTACCAGATTCTCGCCAAAATCTATGAAAGCTCTAATTCTCTAGTTTATCGGGGAATCCGACAGCTCGATACTCAACCTGTTATTCTGAAAGTCCTCAAATCCGACTACCCCACGTCTGAAGAACTGAACCGCTACAAAAGTGAATACGAAATTACTCATCACTGGCGATTAGAGGGCGTTATTCACTCATACGATTTACTCGCTTATCAGAATACCTGGGTTATCGTGTTTGAAGATATTGGCGGAGAATCATTAAAATTATTACTCAATAAAATAGAATTGTCTCTGTCCGATATTCTGGACATCGCGATTAAGATTACAGATGGCTTAGGTGAAATCCACGCCGCTAATACGATTCATAAAGATATTAACCCATCGAATATTATTTTTAATCCGGCGACTGGACAAATCAAAATTATTGATTTTGGTATTGCTATTCGCTTATCCAGAGAAAATTATCCGCCAAAACAATCGCCGAGTTTAGAGGGGACTTTAGCCTATTTATCACCAGAGCAAACTGGACGGATGGATTGTCCTCTCGATTACCGCACAGATTTTTATTCCTTAGGTGTCACTCTTTATGAACTATTAACCCATCATCTCCCTTTCGATAAAGATGAACCCATGGAGTTGATTTATTGCCATCTAGCTCAACAACCCCTCCCTCCTCATGTAACGTTGCAGTCAAAGGTAGTAGATGGGGAGGACAAGGGAGCAGAGGATCAGACGATCTGGGGAGCCGGGGAAGCCGAAAAAACTAACTTAAAACTCAAAACTCAAAACTTTCTCAATCGCCAATCTCTTTGTCCTAAAGCTATTTCCAATATTGTCATGAAACTCCTGGAAAAAATGCCACAAATGCGATACCAGAGTGCTACAGGACTCAAGGCTGATTTAGAGCATTGTCGAGAACAGTTAAAAACAACTGGAACAATTCAAGAATTCCCCCTTGGATGTCATGATCATGGAAAATCGTTGCCAATTTCCCAAAAACTTTATGGTCGAGAACGTGAGATTAAAACACTCCTCGCTGCTTTTTTTCGCCTAGCCTGTTTCCCCAAGAAGCAGGTATTAACGAATCACCCAAATAGACAACTTGAAATAATACTCCTCACTGGCTATGCTGGCGTTGGCAAATCATCCCTAGTTCATCAAGTACGTCGGGCTATTATCCAGCATGGAAGTTATTTTATTTCCGGAAAATTTGACCAATTTCAATGTAATATTCCTTACTCAGCTCTGGTTAATGCTTTTTCCAAATTAATTCGACAAATTTTAACTGAAAGTGAAGCAAAACTCAGACAATGGCGAGAGAAAATATTAGAATCCTTGGGTCGCAATGGAAAAATTATCATCGAGGTAATTCCGCAAGTCGAACTGATTATTGGGACTCAGCCTGAAGTCCCTGAATTAGGATTGGCTGAATCCCAAAATCGGTTTCATTTAGTATTTCAAGCCTTTATGGGGGTTTTTTGCCAACCTGAACATCCTCTAGTCATTTTTTTAGATGATTTACAATGGGCTGACGCGGCTACCCTCAAGTTGCTAGAATCCATTCTAACCGATGACCAAATCCACCATCTATTACTTATTGGTGCTTATCGAGACAATGAAGTTAATCCGAGTCATCCTTTAATGATCAGTTTGGATACAATTTGTAGTGTTGGCATTAGTATTAACCAGATTATCTTAAACCCCCTTAACCGAGAACAAGTTATCAGTTTAATTGCGGAAACATTACACCAGGATGAGCAAGATGTTACCCCTTTAGCTGAATTGGTATTGCGTAAAACCGCCGGAAATCCTTTTTTCATTAAAGAATTCATCAAAACCCTTGCCCAGGAAAATCTAATTTTATTTAGTCCTTCTCCCTGCGGAAAATCCGGTCAGTGGACTTGGGATATTGACCAGATTGAAGAAACAGCGATTACAGATAATGTAGTCAACTTGATGATTGAAAAGTTAAAAAAACTTCCTGAAACTACTCAGCAGGTTTTAGGTTTAGCCGCTTGTATGGGAAATTATTTTCCACTTGATTTAGTTGCCATAATTTATGAAAAAACACCCGATGAAACTTTTGGCGATTTAATTCCAGCACTTCATTTAGGATTAATTGAACCCAAGTCAAAGAATTCAGAAACAAATTTTAATTTAATTCAGTATTATAAATTCTCCCACGATCGCGTCCAACAGGCGGTCGATGCTTTAATGGATAAAGTGACGAAAGAAGCCGTCCATTGGAAAATTGGTCGGCTGTTGCTTGCTAATCTTTCCCCGTCTCAAAAGTATGAGCGAATTTTTGATATTGTCGATCATCTCAATTGGAAATGTCACGCTATCACCGATGATCAAGAAAGGCTTGAATTAACCCGGTTGAATTTAGCGGCTGCCAAAAAAGCTAAATTAGCAACAGCGTATATAGCTGCTAGAGATTATCTCAACTTAAGTCTACTGACTTTAACCAAAACGAGCTGGAATGACCAATACATATTAACATTTAAAATTCACAAAGAGTTGGCTGAAATTGAATATCTTAATGGCAACTTTGAACAGTCACATCATTTAATCAATCAAACCTTAATTAAAGCTTCTTCAACTGTTGAACAGGCTGAACTTTATAACCTACTCATTGTTCAGTATACCATGTTAGCTAACTATGAGGAAGCGATTAGAGTGGGAAGCCAAGCCCTAAAACAACTTGGAATTGATTTTCCAAGCGCCAACTGGAAAAGAGCCTTAGATAAAGAAGTCGCTGACTTAAAATTCTATTTAGGCGATCGCGAAATCGCTAGTTTAATTGATTTACCAGATATGACCGACGTCGTAAAAAAAGCGGCGGTAAAGCTACTGTTGAGTCTAGATCCTCCCACTTATTTCTTGGATCAAGATATTTATGCTTGGGTTACAGTAAAACTTGTTAATTTATCCCTCCAATATGGCAATGCTCCAGAATCCTCTAAAGGTTATTCTAATTATGGATTATTACTAGGTTCGCTTTGGGGAGATTATCAAGGGGGGTATGCCTTTGGCTTACTGGCTTGCCAATTAAGTAAAACCTATAATAATCCCGTTTATATAGGTCGAACTCATCATTTTATGGCGACATTTTTAAACGCCTGGATCAAGCCGATTCAATGTGCAGAATTCATTAATCGTGACGCTTATGAAGCGGGAATGGAAGCTGGGGATTTTCAATATGTTGGCTATACCTTAAACAATCAGTTGTATAATGCATTCAATCAGGGTTCAAACTTAACAAATGTACTCATTAAAACCCATAAAATTTTGCGCTTTAGCCGCAAAAGTCAAAACAAATGGGTAACGGATATGATTTTAGCCTGTCAACTACCTGTCTTTAACTTATCCGGAAAAACTGAAGATAAATGGGTATTTGATACGGATGAGATTAGTGAGGCACATTATTTAGACACCTGTCATACCCATCATACCTTTAGTGGTATTTGTACATTTTACAGTATTAAGGCTTGGGTTCTTTATTTATACAATACACCCGAAGCTGCGCTTACTTCTATTAAAAAAGCAGAAAAGTATCTGCCGTTTATTCTCGGCTTATTAACTCAAGCTGAATATAATTTTTATACATCACTGATCCTAACAGCACTCTATACCAAGGCTACGGATAGTCAGCAAACTGACTATTGGCAAACATTGATTGTCAATCAAAATCAGATGAGACACTGGGCAGAGAATTGCCCAGAAAACTTTTTGCATAAATATGTATTGATTGATGCAGAAATGGCACAGATTTCTGGTCAAACAGACAAAGCGATGGATCTTTATGATCGGGCTATTGCTTTAGCTAAAACCAATGGGTTTACTCACCATGAAGCCTTAGGAAATGAACTAGCCGCTAAGTTTTGGTTGAGCAAAGGCAAAGTAGACTTCGCTAAACTTTATATGCAAAAAGCCCGCCATGGGTATCAAAATTGGGGTGCCCAGCGAAAGGTTGAAGAGTTGGATAAAACCTATCCTCACTTGCTTACTGAAGCATTAGCCTCGGTTAAAATCAAAGACACGCTCACTCATTCACCTATGGACTCAGTTTCTGGGAATTATCTGGCAGCGGTGTTAGATGTTAGCACTATTGTGAAAACATTCCAAGCGCTTTCCAGTGAGATGGCGCTGGATAAATTGCTCAGTAGCTTAATGAAGATTTTAATAGAAAATGCTGGCGCTACCCAAGGTGTTTTAATATTGGATCGGGAGGAACAGTTACTGATTGAAGCAACCTATAGAGGGAATTTAGATAATATTACTGTCTTACAATCGATTCCCCTGGAAACTAGCCAAGATATTCCCACCGCGATTATTCATTATGTCAACCGGACTCAAGAACTGTTAGTGTTAAATGATGCCACCTCTGAGGATAAATTTATTACCGATGCCTACATTCAGCACAATCAACCGAAATCTCTAGTTTGTGCGCCACTGCTGAATCAAGGACAATTGATCGGACTCTTTTATCTAGAAAATAATTTAGCGACTGGTGCATTTACGCCAGAACGAGTTGAACTATTACATTTAATATCAGCCCAAGCTGCCATTTCGATTAAAAATGCTCGTCTGTGGCAAAAGCAAGCGGAACTCAATCGTTCATTACAGTCGGAAATTGCGGAACGGGAATGCACGGAAATAGCTTTACGCAAAAGTGAGGGACTTTATCGAACGCTGACGCGAAATTTTCCCAATGGCACGGTTTTATTATTTGATCAAAATTTACGCTTTTTGTTAGCAGAAGGGGAGGGGTTAAGGGCAGTCGGCTTTGAACCTGAACAGTTAAAAGGAAAAACTATTACAGACGTCTTATCCCCCGATGTTTGTAAAATAATCGAACCGCTGTATCAGTCAGCCTTAGCCGGAGAAACAAAGGTATCTGAAATGACGTTTGCCGATCGCACGCATCAATTGTATACTCTTCCGGTTAAAAATGAGCGGGGTGAAATTTTTGCTGGGATGGTGATGTCTCAAGATATAACCCTACAAAAACAAGCGGAACATGTCTTACAAAATGTGCGAGAAGAATTAGAACGGCAAGTTGAGGAACGAACCAAAGCCTTAATTGCCATGAATTCCGTCTTACAGGCGGAAATTGCTGAACGTCGCGATGCGGAAGTAAAACTCAAAGAACTGACTCAGGAATTGCAACGTTCTAATCAAGAATTGGAACAATTTGCCTATATCGCTTCTCACGATTTGCAAGAACCGTTACGCGCTGTGGCAAGTTACACACAACTATTACAACAAGACTACTTAGATCAACTCGATGAATCCGCCCAAGACTATATGGCGTTTATTATTGATGGCGCCACCCGAATGCGCCAGTTGATTCAAGCCTTGCTGATGTATTCTCGCCTAGGGACTCGTCCACCAGAGGGGAAACCCACAGACTGTAATGCTATACTACGTCAGGTAACTGAAAATTTGCAGGTCGCGATCGCAGAATGCCAAGCAACGATTACCTACGATTCTCTCCCCACGGTTCAGGCTGATCCGACTCAACTGATCCAACTGTTTCAAAATTTAATCGGAAATGCGATCAAATTCTGCCGCGAGTGCCCTCCCCACGTCCACATTGAGGCACAATTGATAGAGAATGCATGGCTGTTTCAGGTAAAGGATAATGGAATTGGGATTAAACCCAAATACCTCGACCGTATCTTTGTCATCTTCAAACGCCTCCATACCCGCCGCGAGTTTTCGGGTACGGGTATTGGTTTAGCCGTTTGTAAGAAAATTGTCGAACGCCACGGTGGACGGATTTGGGTGGAATCTCAGCCTGGAGTTGGTAGCACCTTTTTCTTTACCCTTCCCTGTTTGATATCCTCTAATGAGCAGCCGTTATAGATTTAGACCCATTCAAATTCTACTCGTTGAAGATTCCCCCAGTGACGCAAATCTCATCCGGATTAGCTTTAAGCAAGCTAAAATTGCCAACACCCTGCATTGGGTGGAAGATGGGGAAACCGCCCTAGAATACTTACTCCAGCAAGGGGATTATGAGAACACTCCCCGCCCGGATTTGATTGTGTTGGATCTCAATTTACCAGGAATGGATGGTCAAGAAGTATTAACCTCGGTCAAATCAGATCCCACGCTCAAACGGATTCCAGTGATTGTTCTCACCACCTCAGAGGATGAAGAGGATATACTCAAGTCTTATGAGCTTAATGCTAACTGCTATATTACCAAACCTATCGATATTCAACAGTTTATGCGAATGGTTCAGTTATTGGAAGAATTTTGGTTAGCGGCGGTTCAATTGCCCTCGGAGTGATACCAGTCCTATGGACAAACAACAAATTCATGTCCTATTAGTGGAGGATAGTCCCAGTGATGCTCGCTTGCAGCGTCACCGATTTTCACGCTTAAATCCGAACGAATGGCAACTGTATCATGTTGAACGACTGGCTGATGCAATTGAGAGTTGTACTAATCTTCCCATTGATGTGGTTTTGTTAGACCTGAATCTTCCTGATGCTGATGGCTTAGACACCGTTACTGAATTCCGAGAGGCGATTCCCCATCTTCCCATTGTTGTGTTAACGGGAAATAACGACGAAGAATTAGCTCTAGGGGCAATGGCGCATGGAGCGCAAGATTATTTGCTCAAGGATGATATTACGATTCCCCTATTAGTGAAAACAATTCGCTATGGGATTGAACGGGGACAAATTCTCAAAAAACTCCAGGACAGTGAACGACGTTTCCGGGGAATTTTTAATCAAACCTTTCAATCCATGATGTTGCTGACACCAGAAGGATTGATCGTGGATATTAATCAAACGGCATTAAATTCGAGTGGCTATAAATTAGATAATTTGCTAGGTTTACCCCTGTGGCAACTGGATTGTTGGAATCACTGTAAATCTCTACAACAGTGGTTGAAAACGGCGATAAAAAAGGCGGCTGACGGTGATTTGGTTCGCCAGGACATCCAGTTTCGGAAGCGGGAAAGCGTGATGGTTCGCATGGATGTTTCGCTTAAACCGTTAAAAGATGAGGAAGGAAGGGTTGTTTTAATCATTGCCGAAGGGCGATACATTAATGATTGACACTCGTCTTTCTAACATCTGTAGAGACGTAGCATGCTACGTCTCTACTTTGTTGGTGTTCTCGAAGATTCCCTGACCAGGAGTGAGGATATTTTGAGGATCAAGGGATGCTTTCTGCTGTTGAAACGCCTGCCAACTTTCGTCAAAATGTTGCACCCAGTCCTCTTTTGTAAATGGAAATGCACTAATTCGGTAGCTTTTACCTCCTTGGTTTCGTGCTTGTTCAAATAAAGCTCGGTTTGCGGTTACCATAGCATTCACCACAGTTGGATCGGGTGGAGCCGTCCGCAGAACACTAAAAAGATAAATGATATCGTCTTTGGGAGTTTTGATAAAAGGACGGGTTAACTTACTCCGGAGGAATGGATATAACAAAATTGGACCATTTACATCTGTGGGCGTTAGGTTTTGCAGTACGGCATTAATGTAAGATTTCACCTGGTTATTGGGAATGAAAAGATCAATCCAAGGATGGGGAAACTCCCAAACACCACTTGCTTGTAATTGCGCTACAACGGGTGCTAGGCGATTTTGCCAATCGAAATAGCTGAATTCACTAATTGTTGTGCCACTGTCAGGATTTAAGTTTTTGAGTAAGGCTGAATCACTGGGAACTTGAGGGGGTGTGTAGTAACTAGCCGCCTCAAGTAGATACGTCCATCCCGTACCTGATGGATTGGGAACTACTTGCCCCTCAAGATAGTTGAACTGACCCTCTTTCACAGCTCGATTTTGGTCGGTGAGATACTGGTTCAGGCTTGTATACGAGAGTTGATAAACTCTAGCATGGCTAGGGGCTGGAATCAGAGGTAAAGTGGCTTGTGTGATAATGCCAAACTGTCCCAAACCTCCAAGTAGTGAGTTAAAGAGACGAGGCTGTTTTGTTGAGGAACATACAGTCGGCAACCCTTTTCCTAGAATCGCCTGTACTTCTAATACATTATCGGCAAAAAAACCAAAATGTTGGGTGTGTCCTCCAATCCCGCCGACTTGCAAAAGCCCTCCTACAGATAGTCCCAAATAATCCGTAAATACCTTAAGAGTTAACCCTTGAGCTAAAGTCGCTTTCAAAAGATCGAGTAATAAGACTCCGGCATCAACAACGACTTTTTTTGAAGTAATGTGATGAATTTTGTTCAAGGTTTGGGAATCAATAACTACACCAGCCTTGACTTGAGCTTGACCATAGGTCGTATGACCTTGTCCTCGCATGGTAACGTTGATACCCATTCGATTGGCGTAACGGATTATTTTAGCGATATCCTCTTGGGAACGTGGTTTTAATACGGCAATAGGAGTTTTTTGAATGATATGCCCAAAGTCATCAGCTACAGCCGCTAAAGACTCAGGATCGAGTAAAAGTTGACCCTCTAAATTAGGAATGGCAATAGAATGATTTGACTGGGCTTTTGCGTCGGTAATCCATACTTTCCTCAACGGGTCAAAGGCGATAATTCCAATGTATGCAGCCGTTCCTACGAGTAGAGTTCGACGCTTGATGTTTCCCGGGTTCATACTTAATTAGCGTTTATAACGGGTAAAGGCAGACAGGATTAATGACAAATGATCAATTAGCAATGAGCCATAAAATCAAATAAGGCGTGGGCTAGCTCAAGTTTGTGGCACGGTTGAACCGACTTTTGACGTCCTTGTTTATCAATGAAAATAGCTTGATTCGTGTCGCTGGCGAATCCTACATTAGGCAGATCAATGGGATTAGCCGCGATCGCGTCTAAATTCTTGGCGTTTAATTTTTCTAAAGCAGGCTTGACAATATCGCCTGTTTGTGCTGCGAAGCCAATTAACTGTTGATGGGTTTGTTTACGCCGTCCGAGTTCTGCCAAAATATCGGGTACAGGTTCTAAATTTAAGGCAGTCGGAAGCTGGGCTTTGGGTAATTTCTCGGATGCATAATCGGCAGGTTTGACATCAGCTACGGCGGCTGCCATGATTACTAGATCGGCTTCTGGGAAATACGCTAATATTGCCTGACGCATTTCGGCAGCACTGACGACTGAAACTGCCTGAATATCCGGGGGAATAGGTTCAGTTAGGGGCGCATGGACTAAGGTAATGATCGCGCCGCGATCCTTGGCGGCTTGTGCCAATGCCAGTCCCATTTTACCCGTAGAGGGGTTACCAATGAAGCGCACGGGGTCTAAATGTTCTCTGGTGCCACCGGTACTAATTAAAACCTTTTTCCCGACTAAATCCCGCTTACCGCCTGTGTATAACAACGAATGAATGGAAGTAAGAATCTCTCTAGGTTCTGCCAATCGTCCTGCACCGACGCGATCGCACGCCAATCGTCCAGCACCGGGTCCTACGGTATGATACCTAGAATCGCTCAAAACTTCCTGCCAATTCCGCTGTACCGCCTGCTGTTCCCACATATCCGTATTCATTGCTGGGGCAAGGAGTATGGGACAATGAGAGGCGAGAACGGTATTGGTTAATAAATTATCGGCTAAACCGTGAGCTAACTTGCCCAAGGTGTTAGCGGTAAGCGGGGCGATCACGAATAAATCAGCCCATTCGCCCAACTCGATATGAACTGGGCGATCGTGAATTGGCTGCCAAAATACGCGATCGGTATAAGCCTGATGGCGCGATAGGGTGGAGATTGTCAGGGGTGTGATAAACTCTTCAGCCGCTTGGGTGAGAATAACCCGAACTTGCACCTGAGCCTGAAACAGAATAGAAATGACCTGACAAACTTTATAGGCGGCGATACCACCGCCTATACCTATCAATACTCGCCTAGACTCATTCACGCTTCATCATAGGCTTCTAGGTCTAGCAAGTAGAGGTAGGGTTCTGCTAACTCTGGACGTTGGAAGGCTAGCGCCCGCAGCAAATGCCAGTCATCTAGTCCCGCAAACGCATTGTCGTAATCGTCTCGTTCTAAACGTCCAGCTAATTCAGTAACATCCTGTTCCGTGAAAGCCGACAAATCACGCTGGGACATGGTTAACGTTGCCATTGCTCACGCCTCTCTTGAATCGGATTAATGTACAATGCGGAGAGCACTATTACTGCCGCGTTTCTATTATCGCCATTCAACAACAGAACTGGGGATTTTTTTTGTGAAGGCTTTGTAAGGTTTTTCGGATTGAATCATGAATCCCAAACCCAAGAATTAACCCTAGAGAAGTCAACGACCGCACCCACAAGGGGATGCGGCTTGCCTCTAGAGCCTAAGCTAAGCCCTGAAGCATCCGGCAGATTGACCGCTGCCTGTTCCACCGTCCCTATTTGGGTAGTGGAAAGAATGTAGTCGTCCCTGTGATTCTTCGCGGCATTCCAATCACAATGATCACGATTGCCACAGTTACGGCAGTGAAAACGAGACTTCGTGCGATTTGTTTTCCTGATGTGCTTACAGACATTGCACTTCTGGGATGTGTATCTCGGCTCTCCGAACGCTACACGCTTCCCTAGCGCCTCTGGATGGTACGCCAGAAACAAATCTTGCTGGTAGAACGACCAACTACCAAGCCATTTGTTCATCTTCTTTGGGCGCCTATTTTTGCCGATTCCAGACAAGTCTTCTAATACGAAAACAGCTACATCTGGAAGGCTTGCCAGTTTTTTCGTGACACAGTGATTCACATCGCCCATGAACCGCTTCTCACGTCCGCTCATCGCTTTGAGGCGACGTTTAGCAGAGCGAGTGCCTTTTTGCTGCAACGTTTTCCGGTTGTGTAAGTACCGTCGCTGTGTTGCACGAACCTGGCTACTTGAGAAGAATTTACCATCGGATGTCACAACCATGTGATACAACCCTCGGTCAATCCCCAAGACTTTACCCTGAGTTACTGTTTGCGGTGTTTGAGTCTCAAACACCAACCTCACCCAAAACTGTTTGCTGTGCTTTGAATAGGTTAGGGTAGCCGCGCAGAACTCCCAGGTCTCAAATATCTCTTTGAAGTGTTCCGGTACATTCAGAATGAGCTTTACCCGCTTGCCAATACATGAAAGGGTTAACTGATGCCCCCTCAGTGTCATGGTGCGTTTGTCATATCTCAATCCTGATGTCGGCTTCTTTTTGGGATGCCGCTTGAACTTAGTCGCCTTAACTGCCTCCATTGCGTTATCCCGAATCGTTTGCAACAGTGCTGATGGCACATCGGGATATTGCAGTCTGAGGTCGGCGTACAAAGCTTTGTGAGCCTTGTTTTTATTCCACGTCCGTTCCTTTAATGCCCAGTCAACGTGCTGATTGAAAATCTCAGCACAAAACCCCATGAGGGGCAAAAACCTCTCATGGGGTAAGTTGACGGGGATAGAAACAGTTCGCTTCATTTGAGATTGCTAAAACGATTAAGTCGATCTCTGCCGTTCAGATGTTTTGCGCGTTTCGTGACTTGAAGCATCGTAAGTTTTGGGGTTCTCGGATGTGGTTAGATGGCACTTACTATGGCAGTGTTGGACAGGTTTCAGAAGAAGCCGTTAGGAAGTACATCGAAACGCAAAAGCACAGAGGCTAACTGTCATCCCGATAGATTGTTGGAAGGCTCAGGGGTATTGAACCCCGTCGCATGCCTTGCCTCTCATCCCCACCCACTTTTGGGATGGGGTTTTACCGGCAAATTTTACAACATCTCTAGGGTCAACTTTTGCGATCGGAGCGGCGGGATTTGAACCCACGACCCCCACTACCCCAAAGTGGTGCGCTACCAAGCTGCGCTACGCCCCGCGAAACCTTTCCTAGATTATCATAAGATCTATCATTTTAACAACTTTAGATATTTTTCCCATTTATAGCCACGTCTAGAACCTCTCAAAATACTATTAGAGACTGAGCCGCTTGCAGTAAACCCGGAACAGCTGCGGCTTGCCAACTTCCCTCACAACGACGTTCCTGGTTCAAAATAAAGCGTAGCGTATAGGCACAAGGATAACCCTCCACTTCCATCCAGAGCCAATCACTTTCGGCTTCACAGGTGATTTTCTCCTCATCGACTAACTCATCAGCGATGTCTTCAATAGCTTGAGCAAGCTGTGCTAACAATCGACAAAAATCGTCTAACTCCGCCTGAGTCAGCTCAATTGCCCACTCATCGGTACCCACTAATCCCTGGTAGTGAGTTGCCTGAGGATTCCAACCTAGACGCCAACCTGATCCACTTTTGACAATTCGTTCCGTGGTCATTGGTCAAATATTCACAAAACGTAATATCCTTATCGGGAGCATCATTAGTTCCTTGGCGAATCTCGAATCATCTGAATTGTATAAGGAAATACACCCACCAACAGGGCAAAGGCTTCGTCAGGTATTTTGGCAATTGTTTCGGCATCAAAAAAGCCCTCAAACTGACTCAGAATCTTCTGGGCACGTTTGGCTGATGTGGGATGATTGGTTATCTGTATCGTTAGTTGCGCCCACTGGCGGCGAATTAAACAAGCACGTTTTCGCTCATCGGCTGATTCTGGAGTGAGCAACCTCATATCCCCCACAGGTATCACTAGCCGACAATCATGATCAAATATTCCACCGACGGCGGCACCAGGTCCAGCAAACTCGGCGTGATAACGTTTATAGATAATTAAACCATTCCGACGACACGGATCAACAATTGATAACTGATTATTTAACCCAAATTTTTCAGTCATTGATAATTTTGGCTTTTCGGATGGGATACCTAAAGCCGATGTCATTGATGATTTGGATGGTTCAGGCGAGACACCTGAATCTAATGTCTCTGTGCTTAGTTTGTCCGATTCCGGGGATAATTTAGGCGAATGATTCACTATCAAAGAATGATTGGAACTCTCCAGACCTGGATTTTTAGGCTGGTTCATTGTCACTAAGGCAGGGGTTTACTCCTGTTTTAACGCAATCGCCGTTGTGCTTATCTACAAACTCCTAATCGCTGCCAATTGAGCCAGGATTGCATCCTCAGTGTCATAGTCCAGCAATTCTGGTGCTGCTTCTGAGGAAACGGTTTCAGGCGGCTGAATTCTTTCCCACTCAATGGTACGCTGAGAGTGCTTTTGCTAAGAGGACTGGTTCTATATAATCCAATTCCTGGCGGATGCGGGTAGAATCGACCACCCAATACTGTTCTAAATTGTAGGGCAAACTCCAACTGTCTGGCATTAGGGATGGCGACGCAATCACGACTTCACCGTTCTATCCAGCCACTTGCCCAATGCGTCTAATCCGTTGTGCTTCCGTTGGAAATTGTGCCTCTGCTATATTGTAAACCTTACCAGTGGCTCGGTCATCGGTAATCGCCATGTATTGATTAACGAAGTATCAACATCAATGTGATAGCTGCCTCTTAAAAACTGTTCCCTGTTGTTTAAGGTAAATTTATAGTGGCATTTAGCACCCATTATCAACTATGCAACTGCTGTGCATCAGCAACGGTCACGGAGAAGATGTTATTGCTGTCCGAATTTTACAGGAACTCAACGCTCACTCAGATGCGCCGGAATTAGCAGCATTGCCATTAGTGGGTGAAGGTGCAGCCTATAGGCAATTGGATATTCCGATTGTCGGACCGGTGCAAACAATGCCCTCTGGTGGTTTTATCTATATGGAAGGGCGTCACCTGATGCGGGATTTGCAGAGTGGTTTGCTGCAATTGACATGGGCGCAATTGAAAGCTGTTCGCCGTTGGGCTAAACGCGGAGGGGTTATTTTAGCGGTGGGGGATATTGTACCGCTTTTGTTTGCCTGGTTGAGTGACGCCCCCTACGCCTTTGTCGGGACGGCTAAATCGGAGTATTATCTGCGGGATGAAGCGGGATGGTTACCGAATCGTCAGCGCCGGGAAGGATGGTCCGGTTCTGTGTATTTGCCGTGGGAACGTTGGTTGATGAGTCGCAAGCGCTGCAAGGCGGTGTTTCCTAGAGATAAACTAACGACAGAAATTTTGCAAAAATGGTCAATTCCGGCGTTGGATTTAGGGAACCCAATGATGGATGGGATTGAACCGGAACAGCCAGAACCGATATTCTATGAACTTGATGCTGAACGAAAAGAGATGCAGCGTCCTTTGGTGGTTACCTTATTGCCCGGTTCGAGAATGCCAGAGGCATACCAGAATTGGCAGAAAATCGCCCTAGCTGCGAATGGGTTATTAGATGCTTACCAGGAACGATCTGTGGTGTTTCTCGGCGCGATCGCACCTGCTTTAAGTCTTGAACCCCTACAAGAAACCTTGACAGGGTATGGCTGGCGTCAGCAGCCTATAGAAGACATAGAGGTGAACCTGAAGTTAAATGACCCAACCGCGATCGCGTTTACCCAAAAGAATGGCACATTGGTACTAACCCAAGAGGATTATAACCTTTGCCTGCTCAAAGCAGACTGCTGCATTGCCATGGCAGGAACCGCAACCGAACAATTTGTCGGATTAGGAAAACCTGCGATCGCGATTCCTGGAACGGGTCCTCAATACACCCCGGCTTTTGCCGAAGCCCAAACGCGACTATTAGGACCATCCTTAATTTTAGTCGAACAACCGGAGCGAGTTGTCCAAGTCCTACAGAAGTTGTTACGAGATCCTGATCGCTTGCAACTGATTGCTGAAAATGGACGCCGTCGTATGGGTCAATCTGGTGCAGCGCGGCGCATTGCTGATTGTTTGATGGAACGATTTGAGATATAATTCTAACCTTTGAAAGATGTGAGGTTGAGAGAAACTATTGTATCCCTGAACAGGAGATGCACTAAAAACACGATAAAACTCATGCCCAATCTCGTCGAGACTGCCATCAACGCTGGTTCGTTCAATACCCTAGTCAAGGCGGTTGAGGCTGCCAATTTAGTCGATATCCTCAAAAGTCCTGGTCCCTACACCGTTTTTGCACCTGTCGATGAGGCATTTGCTAAACTGCCAGAGGGAACCTTAGACACTCTATTGCAGGATATTCCCAAACTCAAGAAAATTCTTACCTATCATGTTGTCTCCGGAGATGTCAGAAGCGATAACCTGCTAGAGTTACAAGAAGTGCCAACTCTGGAAGGTTCAATATTAGTGATCGATACATCCAGTGGTTATAAAGTGAATCAGGCGATCGTGGTTAAACCGGATATCCTGGCGGATAACGGTGTCATTCATGTAATTGACTCAATCTTGATGCCAGCAATAATGTCCAGTTAATTTTTTTATGTTACGTACTCAGTCACTAATTTGTTAGCTTTAATACCCAAAACTATTCCTCAGTAAAGTTTTGGGTATCCTCTCAATATTTTCAGTTGTTATTAGTGGTGGTAAGCCGCCCTAATCTGCCTTCATTCGCTTACGTTTTGCCGCCAAGAAACCACCCAACCCAAATAGCCCTAATAATGTTGCAGGTTCTGGTACAGATGCGATATCAGATTCGTCACCAAATTCTCCCGGTGCAGCTATAGGCGGTTCTTCGGCAACAGGGGGTTCAGGATCAGGAGAGGGTTCAGAAGGTGCTTCTCCAACAGGGGGTTCAGGAGAGGGTTGTTCAGCAACAGGTGGTTCGGCTTCAAAATCAACAGGTAACAAAGCGATCGGTTCAGGTAAAGAGCCAATTGGAGTGATTGAAGTTTCTAAAGATACTAAACCTGGATCTACAGAACCGTCATCAACAATAGACATTGCTGTTTGGGTAAAACCGCCACTTACGCTCAGATTAACATCGCCAGGGAAAAGTACAGAGGCGGTGGTACTACCGTCAAACAGAATCCTACAGGTACTCTCTAGACAGCCTTGGATATCACCATAATTATAGTTACCTGCAACAATTTCATTATCCCGGAAAAAGATATCAAACTCAGATAGCAAATTGTTCTGGGAATCTAGAATAGAACCCTGCAGATTGATAAATGGTAAAAGGAAACTAGGTAGGAGTTCCTCCAAATAGTCCTCAACATGAGTAAGACCAAAAGTTAACTCTTCATCTTCGGCATCAGATAACCGACCATGGGCATTATCAACAATGATTGTACTCTCGAAATCTACCCTTTGTGGCTGAGCAATTAACTGTTGAAACTCTGGTGGTAAGAATTGTGATACAAATGGGTTAACGTTTACCTGAAAAGCCACAGATCCAGAAGAGTCTATTTGTGTCAAGCTAGCTGCCTCAGCGGGAGCCATTCCTACCACTCCGAGAGCGATAAATCCGGCTCCAGCAATTGCCATGGATAACTTGTTCATGTCGATTTTTTACTCTCCTGCTTAGATGTACGTGTTCCTTATTAATCTATGGGATGTAACAACTTATTTAGGTAAAGTTAACGTGAATGCATGTGAAGTTTTGATGAATATTATGGCGAGTCAAGTCCCTGTTAATGTGAAGACAACAAAAGAGCTAGATACAGCGCTTTTGGTAGTAAGTGAGCTACACAGACAGATCCCCAACTTCTTGGAGAAGTCGGGGATATTGCTTAGAAAATTGTACCTCATCAACCTGATATCTGCTGTAGCTCCCTTAAATGCCATATAATTTCTCTGATGAAAAATTTACTATTTTTTCTGCTTACGTTTGGCGGCAAACATTCCTCCCCCAGCTAATAAAGTTCCTAGTAAAAAGGAGGGTTCTGGAGCAGAGGGTACAGATGGAGGGTCTAGAGGGGTTGCTGTTTGGGTAACATTAAAATTCACACCAGCTAGCGCAACATTAGTCGAAATGGAACCTGTACCATTGATCATACATATACCATTCAGACAAGGTTTAATACGATTAAAGTCATAACCACCGATAATAACTTCATCCGTAACCTTATTGTAGGAGATGTCAAAACTAGAAAGGGATTGCTTCTGAATATCTAAAACTTCTCCGTTCAGGTTAATAGAACCGAGAGAAATTACTTGAGAAAATCTGGAAAACAAACCGGAAAAAATGTTAGACAAAGAGTTTTGGGCGTCGCTCAGGGGAAGGGTTAATTCAGTATCACCTGAGTCATGTAATCGACCACTGAGATTATCAATGATGATACTCTGTTCTACAGTGGCTGTAGCTTTGTTCTCATTAAACACAATACCCGGAAAACTGGGTAGTTCCCTCGCCAACAGTGGAATCACATTTGATTCCAAAGTGACCGTGCCACTATAATCAAGCCGTGTACAGTTAAGTTGAAGTTGTCTACAGGTATCAAGTGTCACTTGAGCTGCCTCAGCTGGAGCCGCACTAACTGCTCCGAGAGCCATAAATCCGGCTCCGATGATCGCCACGGATAACCTTGTCATATTGATTGTTCTCTAGCTGTAGATGTACGAACTCCCTCTTAATCTATGAGATGTTTATACCGGATCAGGTAAAGGAACCGTGAAGCTTATATGAAGTTTTGATGAAGTTTCTGGATCGTTACGTCGTGGGGAGGCGATCGCACAAAAAAAGAGGGACTTAACTCCCCCCAGATACGATACAAATCTTATAATTTGAGATTAACTATTTTTTCTGCTTGCGCTTGGCGGCAAACATTCCACCAGCCGCCAATAAGCTTCCTAGGACAAAGGAGGGTTCAGGTGCCTCTTCTACTTCTACATTAGTCGGTAGCTCAGGATCATATAGCCCTGTATGAGAGATCATATCCCCCTGCTCAATTAACCCAGATTCGGCGGCACTGAAGCTATAATGATACGAAGTCTCTCCATCATAGGTAATCTTGACCAGTTCAGCCGCCTGTACAGGTTTCCCTTGCAAGAAAACCGACAACAAATTTTTCTGTTGATCGGTTAAACCGTCAAAGATTAGGTCAACGGCATTAAAGTGCCCCGCTAGCCCAACTTCTAGAGATCCAGTCGTATCATTCATGTCAATGTAGGCAATATTTGGATCGCTGAATCGTTGAAATCCGCCGTTATCCCGGAATGCGTTGAAAAGATTCTCTTTACTATTGGGAATTTTGGGTATAAACAGGTTCGCTGTCCCTAACAGTTTATTATTGATACCATAGGACGTTAAAGCCGCCTCAAACCACTCATTCGCCAAATTCTTGGCTTTATAGCTAGTATTTAGGTCTTCCCCAAACCAATCCGTTGCCGTCAAACTGCTCAGGGTAATACTTTTGTCCCCAACATCACCCGTTAAGCTAGTAACCTTGTTGTAATTCAAAAATTCATCAAGGGATAGTCGTTCACTATTGGCAAATAATTCAACATTGCCCCCTGGTTCACCTTTTTTACAACTATTGCTGGGAATAAACGCTCCTCCAACCGAGCAACTTCCTTGCAGGACTGTTTCCAAATCGGCATCGTTGTTGAGTTTTGTAAAATCCGTGGTCGCTGTCAGATCTGGATTAGGGACGTATTCGTAGATCAAATAGTCCACTCCCTTCACGCCAGTCACTTTGGGGTTAGTCAGAGATGCCGCCAACGCTGGATTGGTGGCGCTCGCACTGACACCCATGGCAACGGATGCCCCGACGAGCAGTTTCTGGATATTAGTTTTCATTGCAGTATCTCCGTGACTTTATCGGTTGAGCCTTCTTTACAGCACATAGACAGGGTTAAGCTTTGGCTGACCCTCTTTTGGCTCTAATAACCTCTGGTCATCCCCTCACAGGCGATGTCTTTAGCCCTTAAGCTTTCATCGCTTGTACACAAATTTCCTCTTTTTAAAGTTTACATGAAGTTTCGCCAAAAATCGATAAAGTTTCGATGAAGTTGTAGTCATTTTGTTTTATATGTGCTAATAACCATTTAATTAAATATATATAAAAGAATCTATCAACCTGTATACCTTTGGTAACATTATGTAAACAACTGGTATGTTTCCACCGAAGTAGGGGTTTAAGGACTGTTTACAGAACTTAATATAGTTTGGTTTATTTCCACCAACCTACTGATGCGATCGCATAAATTCGGCTATTCGCGCCACGGCTGTTTCTAACACATCAGGTTCCCGCACCAAAGCAAAACGCACATATCCTTCCCCAGCCTTGCCAAAACCGGCTCCTGGTGATGCCGCCACTCCGGTTTGCTCAACTAACTGGGTGCAAAATTGGATCGAATTGTGATCCCAGGGTTCGGGTAATTTTGCCCAGACATACATAGTTGCTTGGGGAAGCGGCACCTGCCAACCGATATGGTGTAAAGCTTGCACAAAGGCATCCCGCCGTTTTTGAAACGTAGCCACCATGGTTTGAACACCATCTTGCTTCCCTTGCAGCGCCGCGATCGCACCGTTTAAAATTCCTCGGTACTGATTAAAATCCACCACCGCCTTGATTTGGCGCAACACCTTAATCAGTTGAGCATTTCCGATCGCATAACCAATGCGAAAGCCGCCCATATTATAGGATTTAGAAAAGGTAAAAAATTCAATCGAGATTTCTTTATGGGGGTCAGCTTGCAAAATTGAGGGTGCTAGGGCATTAAGATTGGCAGGTGCTGTACCGTTTTGGGAAAATACCAAATCAGCATAAGGGAAATCGTGAACCAGAACCAAGTCATGGTGGCGGCAAAAAGCAACCGCTTGCTGGAAAAAGGATAACGGTGCGATCGCGCTTGTGGGATTATGAGGATAGCTCAACACCATCATCCTAGCTTGGGCAAGGACAGAGGCGGGAATCTCTTCAAAAACAGGTAAAAACTGATTTTCTGCCAACAGAGGCATAGGATAAATTTGACCCCCCGCCAAGTAAACCCCACCCGCATGAGACGGATAACCTGGATCAAGCAATAAGGCAAAATCACCGGGGTTGAGAATCGCTAAGGGTAAATGCGCTGTTCCTTCTTGGGAACCAATCAGAGGCAGAACCTCCGTTTCTGGGTTCACTGGAATGCCAAATCGTTGGCTATACCAATTCGCTACAGCCTGACGAAACCCTTGCGTACCATGAAACAGTAAGTAACCATGAGTGCTAGGGTCATGTAGCGAGGTTTCAATAGCAGCAACGACATGATCAGATGCCGATAAATCAGAGGAACCTAAGGATAGGTCAATAATATCTTGACCCAAGGCTTTAGCTTTTGCCTTCGCCTGATCCATATCGGCAAACACATTGGCTTGCAGGGGTTGTAAACGTTGAGCAAACTGCATGGTTTAGTTAGTTGGAAAGCCGAGGTGTAGGGGCGAGTTTTACAGATAACATTTTGCCACAAACCAATAACTGGACTAAACCCGCCCTTCAATAATTCGTTAGAGAATAGGGAATTTAAAAACGTAATTTGTAATTCAGACGGGGCGGGTTTAGTGACATTTTGGCGGCAAAAAATGATAATGGTGAAACCCGCCCCTACCACCTTCAAGACTCAAAACTCTTGTCTATCATTTCTTGCAACTTTTGCTTACCAATAGCACCTTCGTATGATTGGGCAACCTCTCCATTTTTAAAGAGTAAGAGTGCGGGGACTCCTTCGACGTGATACTGCTTCACCGTAACGGGATTTGGATCAACTTCCATCTTGATCACTTTCAGGCGATCGCTATAATTTTGGGCGATCCAACTTACCGAGGGCGAGACGAGGCGGCAAGGTCCACACCAACTTGCCCACAGATACACTAGCACTGGCTTGTCGGCTTTTAAAACTTCGGTTTCAAATTCCTGATCGGTAATCTCAAGTACTTTGCTCACAACACCCTCCATAAACACAAATGACTACTTTATTATGTAGAGACGTTGCATGCAACGTCCCTACACGAGTCGGTAGTCTACCCAGATCTGGGGTAGCCGCGATCGGGCTGATCGACGGCTGATGCTTACAAATTGTCGATTTGCTTTCGCAGTTGTTCCAATTCGTCGTCAACTTCTGATTTTGGAGCAGTACCCGAGTCGGTTTTGTGCTCTGATACACCTTCTAAAACTGGCTGGGAGACGGAGCCTCCGGCTAACTGGG
This sequence comes from Coleofasciculus sp. G2-EDA-02, assembly GCF_040226375.1. NCBI lineage: Bacteria > Bacillati > Cyanobacteriota > Cyanophyceae > Coleofasciculales > Coleofasciculaceae > Coleofasciculus > Coleofasciculus sp. G2-EDA-02. The sequence continues at coordinate 81,662 of NZ_JAVKEW010000136.1, forward strand.
CTTTCATTGCTGTCAACTCATCATCAACATCACTGCCCGATTCCAGGGCGGCAAATTGATTTTCTAGGTCAGCACCACCCAACTCATGAGCCGCTTGGGAACGAGCTTCAAGTTCCAGCACTTTGTCTTCCATCCGCTCAAATGCCCCCATCGCCGAGCCAGTTCCCAAACGACCAATGGTGCTTTGTAACTGCTCATTTGCTTTGGCAGCGCTCACCCGTGCCTTGAGCATATCTTTCTTGGTCTTCGCCTCAGAAATTTTGCTTTCCAAGGCAATTAGGTTACGCTTCAGGGTTTGTACTTGAACTGTTTGCTGATCTAGCTGACCTTTGAGTACGGTTGCTGTTTCAGCGACTGTTTTCTTGCGCTGGAGTGCTTCCCGGGCTAGGTTTTCATCCCCTTTTTGCAGGGCAAGTTGGGCGCGTTGCTGCCAGGTATTGGCTTCGGATTGGTTTTTATTGTATTGTTGCTCGGTACGTTTTTGCGTAGCAATTGATCGGGCAACGGCTTGGCGCAGTTGTACCAGATCTTCTTGCATGTCAATAATGGCTTGCTCCAGAATTTTTTCTGGGTCTTCAGCCTTGCTAACCATATCATTGAGATTAGCTCTGACAACTCGGCTCAGGCGATCAAATAGTCCCATGACGCTGTTTATCCTCTCGGAATGTACAAACTAAGTATCAAGCAGGCTCTACGGTTGGGAATCTGCTTAGGGGGTCAACTTTATGGAATAGAGGCTCTCCTGCCTTTTGGAGAAAGCACTGCGTTAATGGAATCGAAACACTCATAACAATGGTATTCAGACAGGAGGCTTTTCATCTAGTGTAAAAACTTCTAGCGCAATATTGCTAGCTCTTGACATCCTCACCACGCCGTAGGGGGAAAGGTAACCAAACTCCTACGATCGCCGAATGGGGGTCACCGTTTTTGGTATTGGGGAGCGTGTTCAAGAAGTAGCAGGCTACTTCTTGGTGCAAGGGTTACAGAAACCGGAGGGTAGCACGCCCCGTGCGCCCGATTTAATCGCAAAATCTATTCCACCATTTTAGCTGTATCCCACCATTCCCCTAGTTTTTGACTGTTGACGCAAGCGCCAATTAGGATTTATCCAGATCCCAACGCAGTTTTTCCAATTCTGCCTCAATTTCCGCACTGCTACCCGATGCGGTTTGAGAGGAGGGTAATTTTGCCGATTCCGTTGTTGCACCTAGGTTTGCTTTCATCGAAGCTAATTCCATATCCACGTTATTGCCACTTGCTAGGGCATTAAATTTCTTTTCTAGTTCATCGCCACTAGAGAGTTCTGCGATCGCCTCTGATCGGGCTTCTAGTTCATGTACTCTGTCTTCCATGCGCTCAAAGGCACTCAGGGTACCGCCTGTGTTGAGATTTCCCAGCATCTGGTTAATTTTCTCTGAGGCTTGAGCCGAACGCGCTCTGGCAATATAAAGGTCTTTTTTCGTTTTTGCCTCCGAGATTTTACTCTCTAGAGTCAGCATGTCTTTTTTAAGTTTATTGACAATCTCACGTTGCTGCCCCAGTTGTGCTTGTAGAGCTTGAGCCGTTTGCTGATGAGTTTGTCGTCGAGTTAGGGCTTCTCGTGCCAAATTATCGTCCCCTTTTGACAGTGCCAGTTGAGCGCGTTTGTACCATTCTTGTGCCGTCGATTCAGCTTGGGAGGCTTGGCGTTCTGTACGTTTTTGGGACGCGATCGCTTGGGCGACAGCCTGCCGCATTTGGATTAAATCCTGCTGCATATCGTCCACAGCTTGTTCCAGAATTTTCTCTGGATCTTCGGCTTGTCCAATCAGGCTATTTAGGTTGGCGCGAATCACTCGCCCGATGCGCTCAATCAATCCCATAGCAGCTCTCCATTGTGGTTAGGGGTAGGGAAAACTTTATCACCATGGTATCTCAGGCTTCTTGGTCTTAGGTCTTAGATCTTATATCATTCTCTCTCTAGAGTTCCCCAATCACCGAGCCAGTTCATCGCCACTAGAGGGTTGTGCGATCGCCTCTAATCGAGCTTCCAGTTCCAGCAAGACGTTGCATGTAACGTCTCTACTAGATGTGTCCTAACCGCTATGGCGGTTGTTATATGTCATTCCCTGTTAAGAGTTCCCCAGTTACTAAGGGTTATAAATCGATGCAGAAAGTCCCTGTTGCTTAAGTTCCTCGACGAGGGTTTTGGCTTCCGACTCCCGTTTAAAAGCGCCCATAGCAATCCTTGTCCCTGCGGGTACATTCACCACGTAGGCGTCAGGGACGATAGTTTGGGCTTTCTCCAACACGCTACTATCGTTGGAGTTAATCAGCACGTAATAGAAACCCTTACTCAGGTTTGAGTTGGCGTTGTTTGAATTCGGTGCAGCCGAAGTCGGGGTTGATGGAGTGGGTGTGGATTTATTCGCCTGTTCTGAAGACTTGTTAGTCGATGATTCAGGTTGAGCGGGTGAGGAATTTGGTATCACCGATGGCGTAGCCATCTGAGGGGCGGTTCTGAGTGGGGTAGGAGGGGGTAAAAGGGCGGCTGGTAAATTTGAAGCCGGATTCGGTAACTGGGGTAAAGGAAATACTGAAGCCGTGGGTGGAGCCGCTTCTGGGAGAGGTGAATTGGGGATGGGGGCGATGGGTGAAATTGGATTGGGTGTTGGACTAGCTCTGAGTTCACTGAGGTTGTATATATTAATAGCTTCTGAGAATTCATCACTGGCGAGATTAGGTCTATTTACGCCGAGTAATTCATTTTCCCCGTTAACGGTTGTCGCTGCGGAATTCTCTGCCGTCGTGGGTGTCTCAGTCTCCAAGAAACGGTCAAGTCCTAGGCTAGTCCGAAAAATATAGGTCAATGTAGCACTAGAAACCAGCAACAGTAAAATCGAACCGACACCGAGGGGAGTGAGGATTCTATTGGTTAAGGGTTTTTGAGAATCCTTCGTTGTTTCTTGTTCGGCTAAAGTTTGACGTAGTTTTTCTGATGATTCTAAATAGTCTTCTGGTTGAGACTGATCAGTTGTCGGGACAACTAATTTCCCCTGCCTTTCTATGGATTCCTCTAGGTTTGGGAAGTCAGTAGGGTTTGGCTCCTGAGTCGTCGCCAAGGGCGCTTTCTGGCTAGGTAGGGGGGAAAACAAGGGTGGAGTGGGTTCAGTCTCTGTGGATTCCCTCTTTTCTGGTGTTGGAGAACCCCCCATTGGAGCGGATTGCTGATTTATGTCTACGGGAGGACTCGCCGGAGCGGCTGGGGCGATAGAAATATGAGATGCGGTTGTCGGCTCAAGCTGATTTACTGCGGGTTTGTGTCGGGGGTAATGTCCCGGCAGTTGGGGAGATGTGACAGAACGTCCCTGACGTTGGCGTCGATAGCGGGCTAATTCGGCTTCGAGTTGCACGTCTAGGCTTCCTAAAGCCGTCTGCAAAGCAGGGTTAATCGACAGGGGGGAGGAAGAAGTTGATGATTTAGCTGGGGTTTTCTGGCTCATGAAGGGAACTTCCGTTTAATCCGACTGGCTTGAGTGAGGCACTATCTGGGTGAGGACGAATGCAATAGCTTAGGATACTGTTTGTTTAAAATAGCTGTATAGGCACGCATAAATACTCATGCTGAAATCTCTTAATCATATAGTAACGGCGCTGGAAAATCAGTCATTTTGGCAAGGTCAACAGCAGTTTCAGTTGATCCGCGATTGTTGGACTGAAGTTGTGGGTGAAGATAGGGCGCAGCAGACAAGACCCCATTCCCTATCCCGGAATATTCTATATGTTGCCACGTCAAGTTCGGTTTGGACTCAAGAGCTGAGTTTAAATTGCCGTTCTATCTTGAAACAGATTAATGCTCGATTGTCAACCCCCATAGATAATATCCGCTTTTCGACAACGTGGTGGTACCAACACCAAACCTTACCCCAGACTGAGGAATCGGAACATCCTAGCCTTGTGGCTGAAGTGGAGGTTTCATCTCCTGCTGATCCGCCTATTGAAAAGCCTACACCCCAAACCACATTTGAACAGTGGGCGGCGAAAATTCAGGCGCGATCGCAGCATTTGCCCCTTTGTCCTCAATGTCATTGTCCCACACCCCTAGGAGAACTCAAACGCTGGCAAGTTTGTGGACTATGTGCGACCAAGCAGTGGCAAGGTTAGCTGTCCTGCTTATGAATGGTTTCCCGTCAGATCGGTTTAACTTATCATTCTCGTTTTAATTTCCCGATAAAATTTCGTATCTAACTATACATTGGCTTTCACTGTGGAGTTGATCCCCATGATGTTTCACAAAAAATTCACCAAGTTTTTGACCAAGCTTAACCGATTGTTTAGTTTCTTTACGAAAATGTGTTTATATATAAAGCAATTATAAAGAAATCATAAAATATTAATACTTTTAGTAAAAAATAATGGAAATTTAAAAAGTATAGACAGCTAATTAAAAGTTCATTTTTAATTACTCCAATGAAGACATTCAAATGCTCAACGTCCGCTTGTCAGTTTTGTCGCTATTACCAACTTGAAGGACGGCGCGGCGGTACGTGTCAGCAACTTGGCGTACCCGTTAAAGCCAATTGGAAAGCTTGTTCTTTAGCCCTCCCACCCTTTGCTCCCTCCTGGGAAAGTTTTGAGCAAATATGGCTTGATGATCAACACATGTTGAGAGAAGAGTTGGCTGTAACTTGCTCAAGGATCAATTCCCAGCCGACACACCAGGTAAAAGTCCCGGCATCAACGCCTGAAAAATTGACAACTCAAGTTGCTCTGGTGTGACTTCCCGTTTATAAAGCTCGGCTAGAAGGGCAGTTAATTACAGGTTACTTACAGCCTGCATCAATTTAACGCATTCAAATGAGTGAATGCATCAACCTTGCCCTTGAGTTTTATCGTTTTAGTGGATTCCTATTTAATTAATCTTTGATAACCAAATCTTAATCTTTGAGAAAATTTATGGAGGGGCGGGTTTTACCGTTATCGTTTCTGACCTCACCTAGATGCGACTAAACCCGCCTTTGTGTAGGGGCGGGTTTCACCATTATCGTTTCTGACCTCACAAAAGATGTGACTAAACCCGCCCCGACCGAGTGAAAGACCTAACAAACAGTGTCAAACTACGGTAACCAAGGATATTGACGGAAATCAGGAGGGCGCTTTTCCAGGAACGCTTGTTTCCCTTCTGCTCCCTCCTCAGTCATGTAATACAGTAACGTGGCATTTCCAGCCAGTTCTTGTAAACCCGCTTGACCATCACAGTCAGCGTTAAACGCCGCTTTTAAGCAACGGATAGCAATAGGACTTTTTTGTAAAATTTCTCTTGCCCATTGTATCCCCTCCGCTTCCAACTGGTCTACGGGGACAACAGTGTTCACCAAACCCATATCTAGCGCTTCTTGTGCCGTATACTGGCGACAGAGGAACCAAATTTCTCGGGCTTTCTTCTGACCCACGATTCTGGCGAGATAGCTAGCGCCAAATCCACCATCAAAGCTACCGACTTTGGGACCCGTTTGACCAAAGATGGCATTATCTGCTGCAATGGTTAGGTCACAGATAACGTGCAAGACATGACCGCCACCAATGGCATAACCTGCTACTAGAGCAATCACCACTTTGGGCATAGAACGAATCAGGCGTTGTAAGTCCAAGACATTTAAGCGAGGAACGCCATCATCGCCAACGTATCCCGCCTTATCCCGAACACTTTGATCCCCTCCAGAACAGAAGGCATATTTACCATCCGTGTGAGGACCCACCCCGGTTAATAAAACAACACCAATTCTTTGGTCTTCGCGGGCGTTACAAAAGGCGTCGTAGAGTTCAAAAACGGTTTTAGGGCGGAAGGCGTTGCGCTTGTGGGGGCGATTAATGGTGATTTTGGCGATACCGTCTGCTTTGTGATAAAGAATATCCTCATAGGTTTTGGCAGTTTGCCAGTCAATTGACATATCGGTATTTTCCCTTGGTTATAAAGACTCCAAGTACAACTTTGAGCTTGACATTACCTATCCTAAGACCCAATGGCACTAAAAATTTGCATTTTTGGATCGCCAAAACCATTGATATACCGTAGTACACTGGCAAGCTTAAAGTTGTGGGTAAAATTTTTTTGAATCGCTACTCTCACAAGGGTTTGGCGAAAATACTTGACCACCGTTTTAACCTTGCCGATGTAGTAGGGTGGGCAATGCCCACCCTACCCATTTAGATTGGCATTAAGGAATACCGCTAACGGTGGTGCAAAATTAAGTCAGATAGGGCGATTCCTGCACCGAGGACACCGCATCGTTTGAGAAACTCTCTGCGCTGGGGGTTGAGTGGGGAGTTATCACTGGCGGCTTTGTCGTAATCGGTGATCAACTTTTATCCGTTTACCATACTTTTAGTATGTTCAAAGACTCAGTTTTGCTCAACGACTGGCACGTTATTGCGGCGGCTGATAATGTTACTGCGGGTACGGTGCAGTCTATACGGTTGCTGGAACATGATTTAGTGATGTGGCATGATGGCGAAGATTTCGCGGTGGGGCAAGATCAGTGTCCGCACCGAGGGGCTGCTTTATCACGAGGAGTTGTTCGCTCAGGGAATTTGATCTGTCCTTATCACGGCTTGGCGTATGACCGAAAGGGAAACTGCATTCGCATTCCTGCTCATCCTCACCTGACACCACCAGCAAGCGCTAGTTTAACGACTTATCCCATTGTTAAACGTTACGGCTTAATTTGGACATCTCTGGGTCAACCCAAGGAGACACTTCCTTGTTTCCCAGAGTGGGATGACCCTAGTTATCGTAAAGTTCTCTGTGGTGCGTATTATTATCGCGCTAGCGCTTTTCGCGCCTTGGAAAATTTTCTGGATTTGGCTCATTTTCCCTTTGTCCATGAAGGATTACTGGGAGACGTGTGTCAAAGTGCGATCGCGGACTATCATGTCCAATCTACCCCAGATGAAATTATGATTAATAATATCCGCGTCTGGCAACCTGACCCCGATGGTACGGGTGAAGGCGGCTACGTAACCTATAATTATCGAATTTTGCGTCCGCTAACAGCTCATTTTATCAAAGAATCGACTCAAGGGAACTTGGCTATTTTTTTTACCGTCACGCCAGTCACGGAAACCGAATGTCTGGGCTGGATGGGGTTAGCGATGAATTATGCGTTTGATGTTCCTGAAGCTAAATTAAAAGCGTTTCAAGATCAAGTTGTGGCTCAAGATATTCCCATTGTTGAGTCACAACGTCCTCAATTATTGCCTTTAGATGTACAACGGGAGTGTCATTTCCCCAGTGATAAAGCCTCCCTAGCTTACCGTCGCTGGCTAAAACAAAAGAGGGTGACATTTGGCACGATATAAAGTAATACGTCCGTAGGGGCGGGTTTAGGGACAATTGTAGGGGCGGGTTTAGGGACAATTGTAGGGGCGGGTTTAGGGACAAAATTCAGATATTCACCGATAACGGAACAACTTGCACCCGCCCTCCCCACCGATAACGGAACAACTTGCACCCGCCCTCCCCACCGATAAATGAACAACTTGCACCCGCCCTCCCCACCGACAACGGAACAACTTGCACCCGCCCTCCCCACCGACAACGGAACAACTTGCACCCGCCCTCCCCACCGATAAATGAACAACTTGCACCCACCCTTTTCACTGAATAAATGAACAACAAAACCCGCCCTGATTCATAATTAATAAGTTCTACAGCCGTTTACCCCTGAATGAAGAACAAAAATTCATCTGTAATACCCCATTCCTCATCCTTGTTTTTCAGCGTTGTTATTCCCACATATAATCGCTTACCCATTCTACAAAAATGCCTAAAAGCCTTAGAACACCAACATCTCAGAGACAATACTGTTGTCGCTGGCTATGAAGTCGTCGTCGTGGATGATGGCTCAACAGATGGCACACTAGAGTGGCTAGATTCTCATCGTCATGAATTATCTAAAGTGCGATCGCTCTCTCAAAATCACCTGGGTCCAGCAGCAGCCCGTAATCTAGGCGTAGAGCAGGCTAAAGGTGATACGATTATCTTTATTGATAGCGATTTAGTCGTTACCGAGAATTTCCTGCAAGCCCATGCTGATGCATTGGTTCAGGGACAGCAGCAGTTAGGGAGCGATCGCGTCTTTACTTACGGCTGGGTGATTAATACCAACAATTTCGATAATCCCAGTTCAGAAGCCTATAAGATAACGGATTTCTCGGCGGCGTATTTTGCTACTGGGAATGTTGCGATCGCGCGGAAGTGGTTGGAGAAAGCGGGACTCTTTGACACGCGATTTCAACTCTATGGTTGGGAAGATTTAGAACTAGGTGTTCGCCTCAAACAATTAGGTTTAAAACTGATTAAATGTCCAGCGGCTGTTGGCTATCACTGGCATCCTCCGTTTAATTTAGACCAAATTCCCCAGATGATTGACAGAGAAATTCAACGGGGACGCATGGGGGTATTATTTTATCAAAAACATCCCACTTGGGACGTGCGGATGATGATTCAGATGACATGGCTGCACCGGATACTATGGGGAGTTCTTTCCGTGGGTGGGCGATTAAATGAACGAACCATGGCATCTTTTTTGCAATATTTGATTAATCGCGGGAAGCCACAGTTAGCCTTAGAAGTTGCCCGAATTTTCCTAAATTGGTATAACGTGCAGGGAGTTTATGCGGCTTATGCCGATATGGAAAAAAAGCGGTAAAACAAAAGAAAGAGTGTATTTAAAGTATGAGTCAATCGACATCGACTGAAAGCAACGACAAGGAAGTCCAGGGAATCACCAGGATTTCTGTACAAGGTTTTAAATCACTCTATGACGAGTGCAGTATTGAAATCCGTCCCTTAACCATTCTGGCGGGTGCGAATAGTTCCGGTAAATCCAGCATCATGCAACCATTATTGTTGATGAAGCAAACTCTGGAAGCACCCTATGACCCTGGTGCGTTATTACTGAATGGTCTGAATGTGCGATTTACTTCTGTAGAACAAATCTTATCTGACTTCCATAATTATAAATATAAAGATATTTTTTCGGCTAAGGTTGAGATCAAGAATAATCCATTCATTAAGCTTTGCTTTAAAAATGACATAAGCATGGGCTTTTCAATTAAAACTATGACTATTAAAACTAGAGAATCAGAATATGAAATATACCCTAGCATGCCTAGTCATGACATTGTATCTATACTACCAGATCTGCTGTGGGGGATTTATAAAACCATTGCTGAATTAGCTGTCATGCCCCTAAGCTTTCGCGTGATTCGCAATCGCTGCTTTTTGCATTTTGAAGCTAGAGATCGTTTAACTGAACAATCCTCTATGCCTTTTAACTTGGCAGCTTTTTTAGAGCCACATATACGCCAGTTGATTCATATTCCTGGGTTAAGGGGCAATCCCGAACGAAGTTACGATAATACTGCTGTAGGTATTGAATTTACTGGTACTTTTGAAAAGTATGTTGCTAGTGTTGTTCATTACTGGCAGAAGACTAAAGATAAAAGAATTAGCAATTTGGAAAATGCTCTTAAAATTATAGGATTAACCAGTAAAGTAGAGGCAAAGCAGCTTAACGATACACAGTTGGAACTACGGATAAGTCGTTTATCTGGTAGTAATCAAGCAAGAGATATGGTTAGTATTGCTGATGTCGGTATTGGTGTCTCTCAAATTTTACCAGTTTTAGTAGGACTTTTGGTAGCCAAACCAGGACAGTTAGTTTACATCGAGCAACCAGAACTTCACTTACATCCTCGCGCCCAAGTTGCTTTAGCCAATATACTAGCAGATGCAGCTAAACGAGGTGTGCGTGTTGTTATAGAAACTCACAGTGAATTGCTACTTTTAGCTGTTCAATCTCTAGTCGCAGAACGTCAACTCTCACCAGATTTAGTAAAATTGCACTGGTTTACACGGGGAGATGATGGGATGACAAAAATTAGTAGTGCTGATTTAGATGAAGCAGGTGCTTTTGGAGATTTTCCTGAAGATTTTAGCGATGTATCTCTAAAACTAGAAAGTCGCTATTTAAATGCGGCTGAATCTCGCTTATCGGAAGGTTCCAGTGGTAGCTAAAGGGGTTTCCAAGCAACTGGTAATTGATGCGTCAGTTGCCCGTTCATCTGGCGGAGAAGATGCGACTTATCCAACTTCAGTACACTGTCGGGATTTTTTACAAGCTGTTTTGGATATCTGTCACAAAGTTGTAATGACGCCAGATATTAAACAAGAGTGGGATAAGCATCAATCAACATTTGCTCTTAGATGGCGTCGTCGGATGGTGGCTAAAGGGAAGTTTGTCTTTTTAAATGTGCCATTGGACAAGGAGTTATGGGATAAAATTGACCAGATTGCTGCTACGAATAGACAGCGTGCAGAAATGTTCAAAGATTTACGATTATTGGAAGCAGCGATCGCGACAGATAAAACTGTGATATCGTTGGATGATAATACAGCCAGAACATTTTTTAGTCAGGCGGCTGTTGAAATTAACGCACTCAAAGAGATTGTGTGGGTAAATCCCGATAAAGTAGAAGAAGAGACACCGATTGAGTGGCTGGAAAGGGGTGCAAAACCTGAGTCTGATCGATTACTGGGAACCTGGCGCGATCGCGTACCATAGCTCCCATAGATCTAAGATTACACCAATTAGCTAAATAGAGTATGCAAATCACCATTGAAATTCCTGATGAAATCGCCCAACGACTCGACCAAACAAGGGGGAGTCTCTCCCGTCGGCTGCTCTAGAAGTTATTATTGCCGTCGCCCCTAAACTGAATTTCACTGACTCATATAGGAATATCGCTTAACTTATATAGCCGGGAAATAAATTTCCGGCTAATGGCTAAAGTAAGCTAAAGCTTACTGATATCAATTCCGTTTACATGCTCATCCTTACAGTACGATATTACAAGGGTTTGAGGCTCTTTTTACAATGACTACCTAAACGGACGTGATAGGATACCAAATCTCGGTTGATTACCCTTTTATAATCCTTACTTTTCACGGTATGTGGTGCAACGAATGGAGATAAGTTTTGACCCTTTGCTTCCCTCAATGGCAGGACGTGTGAGTGTGTAGGGGCGGGTTTAACAACTATCTTTTCGGTGTCACCCAGATATGACTAAACCCGCCCCGACTCAGGGTTCTAGACTGCCGTGAAAAGTCTGTTTGATCATCCAGTCTTTGCCTTGCGGACTACCCTTCAAGAAGGCTTCGCCTAGGTTTGTGTGGTTCCAGGATTTTAATCGCCGTGGCAAAAAGGGGGTGACATTGTGTCCACCTACTTAAGACATTGAAATTGATTTCAAGGCGGTGTAACAGCGTAGAAATCCAAAGCCAGGGGTTAAATCCCCTACCCGATAGAGGATGTAGCCACGGTGAATCAGCTTTAACATGATTATATTGAATATTTATCAACAGTCTCTCAAGCTGAACCGTTGCCATGTCTAAACGGCGGATTGCTATTTCCATTCAAAGTATCCTGCTCATTACCGCTACCGTTTTGCTGCTGCTGCTGCTGTGGCAACTCGGTAGTCTGTTGGTGATCCTAATGATCGCGGTTGTCCTCGCCGCCACCTTAGCCCCGATAATCAAGAGCGCCCAACAGTTGGGAATGCCTCGCTGGTTAGCTGTTGTGTTGGTCTATTTAGGCTTACTGACTATTTTAGTTGGAGTGGGCGTATTGATTGGACCTACCGTGGCGCAGCAAATTCAGCGCCTGTTTCGCCGACTCCCTGACTATCTAGAAGTGTTAGAATCCTTACTCGACCGTTTAGCAGTGCGCCTGGGTATTAGCGAACCCATCATTAGTCAAATTTTTGATACGCAAACCCTCGCCAATTGGACAATTCGTTCCAGTCAACAACTCGTTGTTCGATCTTATGGGGTAACGCGGGGGTTTCTGGGTGGTGTTCTCAGTGTGATTCTGGCGTTATTTCTATCGGGCTACATGCTCTCCGGTTCGGAACCCTTAATTAAAGGTATCGTAAGTTTATTCCCCAAACCTTGGGATCACCGCTTGGCGGCGCAGGTACAGCCAGTGAGTCGGCGCATGGGTAATTACATCCAGGGAAGAGTGTTAGTTTCGGGGATTCTAGGAATTGCAATTACCATTGGCTTGAAAGTTCTGGGGATTACCGAGTTTGCTTTAGGTTTGGGTGTGATTGCAGGGGTAACTAATCTAATTCCCTTTTTTGGTCCGGTGTTAGGGGCGATTCCGGCGTTGATTGTGGCAATTGCCCAAGGGGGGTGGACTTTTTTATGGGTATTTCTCCTGTTTGTGATTATTCAAAATGTGGAAACTTATGTGCTTGACCCCCTTTTAGTCGGTTCTTCGGTGAAAGTTCATCCCCTGTATCAGTTGTTAGCGGTAGTCGGTGGCGCACAGGTGTTGGGGATTATCGGGGCGTTAATTGTTCCCCCTTGGATAGCGGGGGCGTCTGTTTTGCTGGAAAATCTCTACTTGCAACCCAAACGACTGGCGGAACAGCAAGCCGCCGCCTTATCGCCACCGTCTGTGGAAGAAACTAAAAGCACTCTCTCGATGAAAGGCTAACATTGTTACAAAACCTTAATTTTAGAGTCAATGAAGTTTGTTTCTTTTGTCCGGGTGCGGATTTTTCGGACGCTAGTATTGGCATTTACGGTCGGTTGTTTACTCGCTGTTTTGCCTAGTTTAGCTCAAACCAATTCTAATCAAACCAATTCCAATCAAACCAATTCCACAGCATCCATTATGCTGGATGGGCGCAAGATATTTGAAGTGACTCCATCTGAACAGTACAGCGCCCAAGAACGAGCCGAGTATGTGAATCAAGTTCTCCAAGAACAGGTGAAAACGGCAGAATCTCCCATAAGCGTTGAAATCAAGGATCAACAAAAAATACCCGTAATTGAGATTAATGGGCAACATTTGGTTTCCGTAACTTCAGAAGATGCGCCCGAAGGAAGAACGACTCAAGAACAAGCTGAATTCTGGCGAAAAAAACTGCAAACGGTTATTCAAAAGGCACAATATGAGCGTACACCAATCTATCTGATTCAATCCATTGCGATCTCAATAGGTTGTGTATTTCTGGCGATCGCATTGAGTTGGGTACTTGGTAAGCTTTGGTGTAATTGGCTCAAACCCCAGTTGGAAAAAGACGCGGCGGAGTCAGCCCCCTTAGAAGGAGCTAAACAGCCGAACAGCCCGAAAATCGCCGGACAAGTTCTCCTAACAGTCATCCGCTGTGCAATCTGGATCTATGCGCTGATTTACATTACCAACCAGTTTCGCCAAACCCGACAATTAAGTCGCATCGTTACTGATACTTTAATTGCCAGTTTAACCTCAGACATGATTCCCTTAGGAGATAACTCCTATTCGGTATTGAATCTACTAATCCTTATCGGTTTATTTGTCGGGCTAATTATCCTGGCAAAAGTGATTAAACAAGGGTTGCGATCGCGGGTTTTACGGTTCACGGGTTTGAGCCGCTCGTCTCAGGAAACTATTGCGGTTATTTTAAATTATGCCTTTATTTCTATCACCAGCCTTGTCTTATTGCAGTTATGGGGTTTAGATATTAGTTCCCTCACCGTATTTGCTGGCGTTTTGGGGGTTGGTATTGGCTTGGGATTGCAGGGAATTGCTAAGGAGTTTATTAGCGGCTTGGTATTAATCTTTGAACGTCCAATTCAAGTTGGCGATTTCGTTGATGTGGGCGGCTTGATGGGAACTGTGGAATATATTAATGTTCGCAGTACCGAAGTCAAAACATTAGATGACATTACCATTATTATTCCTAATTCCAAATTTTTGGAATCGGAAGTTCTCAACTGGTCACATCACAGTTCTGTATCCCGGTTAAAGATACCTGTGGGCGTGGCTTACGGATCAAATCTAACTAATGTCAGATCGGCTTTAATTGATGCAGCAAAAGAACATACGGATGTTCTCGTACAACCCACACCCAGAGTCTTTTTTAAGGGATTTGGTGAGAGTTCTCTTAATTTTGATTTATTGGTTTGGATTAATGAACCCCGCAAGCAGTTCCAAATTAAAAGTGACCTTTATTTTCGGATTGAGGTAATTCTCCGCCATCGAGGTGTCGAAATTCCCTTCCCGCAACGGGATCTTCATGTTCGTTCAGGAAGCTTACCTGTAGACATTTCTCCTCAACTAGTGGAATCCTTGGCGCAGCTATCCCAGAGTTTGGCGAAGTGGTTAGATCAACAACCAACGGCTAATCCACCGCAAGATGGTAATGGTCATAAGTAGGTGGGACAATTAAATGTCATTCCTCATTCGTCATTCGTCTTATGGTTGATTGTTCAATGCTAAATAGGTCAGCGTTAAGATAAGAAAGAACACGTAGAACTAAAATCAACAATCAGTGGCAACCGACTCCCAAAATAATACACCCAAGCAAGTGCTAGTTTGTCAACATCGCTCCTGTCAAGCTGAAGGTTCCGCCGATGTTTTGGCGGCTTTTGAGGAAGCGGCTGAGGATACAGATTTTCAGGTAAAAGGGACAGGTTGTCAAGGACAATGTAGTTGTGGTCCCACGGTGCGAGTTGTACCCGAAGAAACCTGGTATTATCGGGTTCAACCTAGTGATATCCCCCAGATTGTGGAACAACACCTCAAAGACGGTAAGCGGGTTGAAGAAAAGCTGAATCCTCGGATTCATATGCGGTTTAGTTTTTGAGATTATTCCCGCAACACATAACCAACCCCCCGCACCGTTTGCACCAAGCGCTTCTCGCCATTGGCTTCCAGTTTCAGGCGCAAATAGCGCACGTAGACCTCGATAATATTGGAATCCCCCATAAAATCATACCCCCAGACTCGTTCTAGGATTTGGTCACGGGTGAGAACCTGGCGAGGATGGGAGAGGAGATAATCGAGTAAATCAAATTCCTTAGCCGTGAGTTCAATTAAGCGATCGCCCCGATAGACTTCACGGGTCGAATGGTTTAAGCTTAAATCAGCAAATTGTCGGGTATCTGGGTCTTCCTCCTGATTCCGTCGCAGATGTGCCCTGACTCTGGCTAATAATTCCTCCACACTAAACGGTTTAACCACATAGTCATCTGCACCCGCATCCAACCCCGCCACGCGATCGCTTACTTCATCTTTCGCGGTTAATAATATAATTGGCACCTTATCACCCGTACTCCGCAGGCGGCGACAAATTTCCACTCCCGATACTCCCGGTAACATCCAGTCGAGAATCAGCAAATCCGGCTGAGATTCCCGCGCTTTTACTAAACCAGCCAACCCATCCGGCGCCACGCTGACTTGATATCCTTCATATTGCAGTTCCAGTTCGATAAACTTGGCGAGTTTTGCCTCATCTTCCACAACTAAAATATGGTGCGTCATTGCTTGGAGATTCCGAAAATACAGAAGTTTTAACATATCTCGATCCAATTCCTCACCCGTCTACAGGGTGGGGATGGATCGCGAGTTTTTCTCTTTATGTGGTATATTGACCTAGATTTCTCATCACGATTGTCCAAAGGCTTATACAACCTGGATTGACTTTAGAATAAGGCTTTTAACACTCTGTCAAAAATGATTGAAACCTAATCTAGGTAAAGGTTCCGAGGACTACGATAGCAAAACTTGTGAGAAATGCGGGTTAATTCAGTGGCATTCTTATTAAGCAAGCCCTATATAGATACCAACTTATCCTAAAATTTACCATATAGATCATATAGATGAATTCCCTGGAAAAAATTTACCATAAAGTTGTCTTTGCTCTACTAACTGCACCTACTCTCAAGAGTTGGCTATTTAGCTTTTTACTGTTGTTTATAATTGCATTAATTTGCTTGCCCATAGGATTTCAGTCGGGACTTTTAGAATTTGAATTTTTGCACTTATCCTTTATCGGTATAATCAAAATTTTAGTAAGTCGCTTCTTTTTTCCCTCTTTTGCAGAAGAGCTGCTATTTCGCGTCCTCCTACTTCCCAGACCAACCCCTAATACTCCCGTCAATATCCAATTGACGATGGCTTTTACCAGCATAGTTCTTTATGTCATCGGTCATCCTATATTTGCCTTTTTATTTTACCAAAAAGCATTCTCAGTTTTTACCAATCCCGGTTTTCTGTTGTCAACGCTAATTCTGGGAATCACCTTGACGATTTCCTACTTGCACTCTCGCTCAATCTGGCCCCCCGTTGTAATTCATTGGATTGTTGTGATTGTTTGGCTACTTATATTTGATGGATATTCAAAATTAGATTTATAGTCAGGACTTACGCATAAACGCCACATATAGTAGGGACACGGCAGTGCCGTGCCCCTACAGGTAGCGCCTGTGCCGTCAATTTACGTAAGTCCTAATAGTGTCTGTAACACTATTCCGATTTAGGCACTCGCCAGAGTTTAATGGTTTTATCTGCACTCCCACTAACTAATGTTTCTCCATCTGGACTAATTACAATAGAATTAACTGAACTTAAATGACCCTTTAGCGTGCGAATTAATTGTCCTGTGGAAAGTTGCCAAAGTTTAATCGTCTTATCTGCACTCCCACTGGCTAAAACTTGACCATCTGGACTAATCGCTAAAGCATTCACAAAACTTGAATGTCCCGTCATTGTGCGAATTTCTTGTCCTGTGGCTAAATCCCAAAGTTTAATCGTTTTATCCGCACTTCCACTGACTAATGTTTTCCCATCCGGACTAATTTCTAGGGCGTTGACTGAACTTGAATGTCCCGTCAGCGTGCGAATTTCTTGTCCTGTGGCTAAATCCCAAAGTTTAATCGTTTTATCCGCACTCCCACTGACTAACGTCTTCCCATCTGGGCTAATTACCAGGTAGTTCACGGAACTTGAATGTCCCGTCAGCGTGCGAATTTCTTGTCCTGTGGCTAAATCCCAAAATTTAATCGTCTTATCCGCACTCCCACTAACTAAGGTTTTCCCATCCGGACTAATTACCAAATAATTGACAAAGCTAGAATGTCCCGTCAGGGTTTTAATTTTTTCCTGAGTAGCGAAATCCCAAACCTGAATTATCTTCTCCCCACTTCCCGTGACAATTTTATCCCCGTCTGAATTAATCGCAAAGTAATTAATGGGTTTAGCATAACCTGTGATTTTGCGAATTTCCTGACCCGATTTAAGATGCCATAACCGGATTGTTTTATCGGCATTCCCACTCACTAATGTCTCTCCATCCGGACTGATGATTAGGTAATTAATATAACTGGCATTGGCATTGATTGTTTGCACAAGTTCGATCGCTTGATAGGCAGCAATTTCAGCAGGAAATCGAGTATCAATTTTTCTAAACTGATAGATGAAAATGCCAAGAGCTAACGCCAAGGTTCCCAGCCAAACCCATTTGTTTTGAGAGATTAAACCTTGGCGTTGAGACATTATTGCCGATTCTTCTTGCGGCAAGGTTGCTGCTTGTATCCTTGTGTCATTGGGTAATTGCAAAGACGAAGATATGGCAGAGGCAATAGACGAAGATGAAATATTAGCTAATTCATCCATAATTTCCTGAGTCGTCTTATGTCGAGTCGCTGCTGTCGGCGCCATCAGCTTGTCAATTAGGTCGGCTAATGGTGTTGAGAGTCGAGAAACCTGTTCGCGCCAATTACAGCGATCGGTTAACGGATCATACATACTCGGATCAGTTACCGATTTTGCGGTTAACAAATAGACAAATGTTCGACCCAAGGCATAGAAATCTGACTGGGGAACTGCATAACCCTTTTCTTGTTCGGGTGGCGTGTAACCCGCAGAACTAATTTTGGTAACATTCCCCGCACCACCTACTTCCGCTAAGTAGGTATACGTCAATTCTCTAGCTGTACCGAAATCAATTAACACCAATTGACCCGTGGGGCGCAGCATAATATTTTCGGGTTTAATATCTCGATGGAAATAGTTTTTTTGATGAACTAGATGTAAAATTTCAACCAGTTGTTTTAACCAATTCAGTGCCTGTGATTCAGAAATAGGATGATTCCCCTGTTGTCGCATCCACTGCTTTAAATTCAGTCCATCAATTTTTTCCATGATGATGCAGTGCAGAGGTTCCCCAGCTTGAGGAATAAACTGAAAATACCCATCGGACTCAACTTGAGGAATACCGGGATGATTAAGTTGACTTAATACGGCGGCTTCTTGTTGAAATAATTCGATAACCTTAGGATTCTTATTGTGCTTAGGTTTGAGGGCTTTTAATATTTTTGGAATAGCTCCTAGGTAGGCTTCATACACCATACCGAATCCACTGGTATCACTAAGGAGACGCATCACCTGATAGCGCCCTTGGATTAACAACGGTGAACCACAATTACGACAAATTCGATTGTTGAGGTTACCTGGATCACTGGGTTCAGGACACCTGGGATTGATACAGTAGCTCATATCTCGCTACAGCCATGTAACAAAGGGTCTTTCCCTGATCTTAGGATGCGGGTAAGGATGCTGGGGTATATTCCTCGACGAACGATTAAAACTCCTATTGAAACTGCTAAAATGTAAAAAAATGTTTCAAGAAAAGCTTAACTGAGTAAAGTTTTATGAGTGGTGTTGCTGCCTACGACTGTCAATCACCGCCGTGCGATCGCTGTGACAGAAATAGCCCCTCTGTAGCGCCACTGACGGTTTTCTGCGACTTCGACGGACCGATTGTCGATGTCTCTAAGCGCTATTACACCACCTACAAGCTAGCGCTGGCTGATACTCAATCTGCCTATCAAGCCAAAGGAATCACATTACCCATTCAACAGCTTGAGAAACAGCAGTTTTGGCAGATGAAGCAAGACCGGGTGGCGGATGAAGAAATTGCTTTGCGATCGGGTTTACAGGGGGAAGCAATTAAATTTTTCCTAGCACGAGTGCTAGAAATTGTCAATCAGCCCTTGCTGTTGCATCTTGATAAACTACAACCTGGGGTACATTGGGCGTTAGCTACGCTGCACTCCCATGGTATTCGATTAATACTGGTGACCTTACGCTGTCAGAAACAAGCCGAGCAAATTTTGAGAAATTATGGATTGACCCGTCTATTTAGCGGTATTTATGGAACCTACGATCATCAAGCCGCCTATCGAAATAATGCTCAAGTTAAACAGCAACTTTTAGCCCAAGCCCTCACCGAACAAGATTTTTTTTCTCTTAATCCGCAATCCGTTTGGATGATTGGCGATACTGAAGCCGATCTCCTCGCCGCCCAATCGGTTTCCATTCCCACCGTTGCGCTTACTTGCGGGATTCGTTCCTACCGTTATCTGCAGCAATTCCAGCCTAATCATACTTGCTATGACCTGCTGACGGCGACTGATTATCTTTTGGACAAGATTAAACAAAAAAATAATCATTTGTAATGTAATTCGTCATTTGTCGGGGCTACTTTTAGCCACTCCGAACTTTATCTCATCAGCCATTTCACGACTGTTCAAGTAAGTGCATCTGTTCCCACCAACGACTGAGGGGATAGTAAACCACAGGTGCCCACAAACTACTGAGAATCGCCGAGGATAGGGCAATGCGCTGGTGATCCATCCAAATTTCCGTCAACGTGCGATCGCCGATAAAACTATACTGAATAGCCGTCACCGTCTCGGCGACAACCGCCATACCAAATACAATTAATGCCACTGAAATAAAATCTTCCTGAATATATCGCTGCTTCTGCATTCGAGCGGTTAAAATGCCCACTAACACTAGACTGAGGACATGAGTCGGTTCAGGAGCGGTCATCCCATCTTGAATCAAACCCAATGCTAACCCTGCCATCGCCCCCTGAAACGCTGTGCGTTTGATACTCCAAGCAACCACCCAAATTAACAACCAATTGGGGGCGATTCCCAGCAATTCCATCCCTGGTAACCGTGTTGGTAAAGCCATCACGCAGATGAGGACAGAACCCGCCGTTACCATCCAATTCATCAGTTGACGCACTTGGGGTGAAAACCGAGAAAGATTGAAAATGTTATTCAAGGGTTTCTTCTGTGCTGTCCTCAAGGAATTTTTCCTTTTTCTGACCTCCATTTCGCCGCCAAAGTGTCACATCTAGATTTTTGTTGATTATTGATTCTTGATGGGGGAATTGATCGGGGTAAATTTCTCAGTATAAAAACTTACTCAGAAATTTCCAACAATTCCAGCCATAAACTCGATTTTGCCAGTGAAAGATAAAGAATTTAGGGGATCACTTTTCCCAACTACCTACTCTCAGGGTTCATTATCAACCGTCTTTGATTGCGGATAAACAATCACCCACTCTAAGGCATCTAGAGGCGCTGTCAACTCAATAACAGCTTCGGGTGCTGGACTTTTATCGAGATTGACTGACTCGACACGTCCTAAAGGTAATCCAGGGGGAAACAGTTTACTCACTGGTGATGTTGAAACCACATCACCCTTGCGTACATCGGGTACTTTGTCAAAAAACTGAAGCACAGCCCGATGTGACCCTTGTCCTCGAATAAAACCCATGCTACGGCTACGGCTAATCACAGCCCCCACCCGGCTAGTCGCGTCGCTGATCAGTAGTACACGACTTGTATTGGGGGTCACATGGACAATCTGACCCACTAAACCACCTGGTGCCATAACAATTGAATCAACCTTAATCCCATCTCGACTCCCTCGACCCAAGGTAACATGTTGCCACCAGTGACCAGAACTACGCCCAATAATGGGGGCAAGAGTTCCTTGCTGTTGTTGGGTTTTAGAATAATCAAGCAGCTCTTTGAGTTTTTGATTTTGGCTTTCGAGTTCAACTAGACGCTGTTGCAGTTCCAGAACTTTGGCATTTGTCAGGCGCTCCTCTGGCGTAGGTTCTGATTGTAAGGGATGGGTTAATAACTGATAAGCCTCAAAGAGAGCTGCCCCCTGACTTTGGCGAATGAACCAAGCAAGGCTTAGAGTTAGTCCCCCCAGCACAACAGCGACTCCATGTTTGTCCCACCAACGACGCAATATATACATAACCTGTCTCGTATTCGTTCAGCTTTCGGCTGATGGCATCGAGTTGCAATAGTGCAGGTAAACGACTTATGCAGCTTGTGAACTAACCTTCTCCAGGCTGCTCTCTTTTGATACCATCATCTTAGATATGGCGAGAACGCCCACTAAACACCCGTTCTAGCTGTTTGAAATTCTCCAGAACACGACCTGTTCCTAAGACCACACAGCTTAGCGGATCGGCAGCTACATGAGTCACTATACCCGTTTCATGACTAATCAAAGTGTCTAGCCCTTTTAGTAAGGCACCGCCACCAGCTAACATGATGCCTCGATCAATAATATCGGCAGCGAGTTCTGGCGGTGTCCGCTCTAAGGTACGTTTTACCGCGTCAACGATGACTGATAGCGGTTCGGACATACTTTCGCGAATTTCTGGTCCTTTGATACTCACGGTTCGCGGTAAACCAGACAGCAAGTGTAAGCCCCGTACTTCCATTGAGAAATCATCGTCTTCATGGGTTGGGTAGGCTGAGCCAATCTGAATTTTGATTTCTTCAGCGGTTCGCTCCCCAATCACCAGGTTATGCACTTTTTTCATGTACTGGGTGATCGATTCACTCAGTTCATCACCAGCAATCCGTACAGATTCACTCAAAACGGTACCTTGTAAACTTAGCACCGCGACTTCTGTAGTACCACCACCGATATCGATAATCATATTACCCGTTGGCTCTGCCACTGGCAGCCCCGCACCAATGGCGGCAGCAACTGGCTCATCAATCAAGTAAACATCTCTAGCACCGGCTTGAGATGCGGCTTCCATGACTGCCCGCCGTTCCACACCGGTCACACCACTGGGAATACCAATGACGATTCGGGGTTGAACTAAGGTACGACCTTCGTGCACTCGCCGGATAAAATGCTTGAGCATGAGTTCGGCAGTATCGAAGTCGGCAATCACACCATCGCGTAGAGGACGCAGGGCGACCACGTTACCTGGAGTTCTGCCCAGCATTTTTTTGGCATCCTCTCCCACGGCTAGTGGAACTTTTTCATCTTGGTCCATGGCGACGACAGAAGGCTCTTGGAGTACAATGCCTTTGCCAGATACATATACTAAAGTATTAGCAGTACCTAAATCGATACCCATGTCCCGGGATAGGGAAAAGCGACTGAAAATACCCACTCGTTTATACGCCCCCAAAGTCGAATGTTTCTGTGTATAACAAACAAAGTATCTGAACTGTAACCGAGGTGGATTCTATTACGTTTTTTTGGCTGAGTCTAGTGAAGTTGAGCAAGTCATCCCTATTAATCGTTGAAAACCAAGCTGAAAGTATCATTCAGACGGCAAAATTGCTGATCCGGAGAAAGTATAGTTCACCCCTAGAGCGTGAATAACTGCAATTGGCGTTCCTCCAGTCCGGCTTTAGGGATTGTGGAAAACGGCATAAATTCGCTAAACTGATTGGCATAAGTACAAGGGTACTAAAAAAATGAGTCTCAATGTGGTTAATTTAGTTGGTCGGGTGGGTGCAGACCCAGATGTCAGGTATTTCGAGTCGGGCAGTGTTTTGTGTACATTATCACTGGCGGTGGATCGTCGCAGCCGCAACAGTGATAAGCCTGACTGGTTCAATCTAGAGCTTTGGGGCAAGACAGCGGAAGTGGCAGCTAACTACGTGCGTAAGGGGAGTTTGATTGGGGTTCAAGGGGCGCTGAAGATTGATCCCTTAACGACAAGGGATGGTCACAACTACCACAAGCCGGTAATCCGGGTGGATCGAATGGATTTATTAGGTTCCAAACGAGATAATGACCCCAACGCGGTGAATAGCTACAACGAGACAGAGTTCTAATTTTTAGTAGCTAATTTGCAGTGTGACGGATGCCTGTACTTCTTGATCGCCACCAATGATCGGTGTCGCCACATTTTGGGCAACGAACTCCGCCCTGTCCAGCATGGGCATGGGTGGAGGTGGTGTGGCACCATTAATTTGAATGTTAACAATATCTTGACGGGTGAGGTTCAAGGCATTCAACACCGCATCGGCTTGCTGTTGGGCATCCTGAGTGGCTTCCCTTAGCGCTTGTTTTTGAGCCGTGGAGACTGCACTCTCAGGGGCGGTAAAGCGAATGGAGTCGATGCGGGTAGCTCCGACGGCAACGGCATCATCCAAGAGCGTTCCCGCCTGTTCCGTGGGAATCCGGAAGCTCACCGTGTTACTGGCGGAATACCCGATCAGGCGTTGCTGGTTGTTCTCATAGCTATAGACAGGGTTGAGCTGGATGCTGGTGGTTTGGAGTTGTTCAACGTTGCGCGATCGCAGCAACTCCACCACAGCAGCTGACTTACGTGCCACCTCTTGTTGCACCTGAGCTGCTGTTTTTCCTTGTACCTCAACCCCTAACTGCACTTGGGTCAAGGTTGTGGGAATCCGCTCTATCCCTTGCCCTGTAACCGTTAGGGTTCTTAGTAGTCGTTCCTGCGCGATCGCGGGATTGATCCAGGCGAGCATCACGAAACCCAAAACCCCAGCCATCGCCTGTAACTGTTTTTGACTAAGGAAACTGGAGCATAGATATGTCATTTCGTCAATCCTCCAAATACAGACAGATAGATTAAGCTTTCACTTTGACACCATAGAGCATTATCATTTCTGGGGTTACAGTTTTTGTAACCCTTTAGTTTGATATATACAGCTTCTAACCCCCATCCGAGTTCCCTGTTCCCTGTTCCCTGTAGAATAGAACCCATGATTTTTTCTCAACCTATAGCTGATGCAACTGCCTGGGCGAGTTCCCTAACTCCCCCCTTTGGCTTTCCCTGGCTATCTGCACACCAATCTCTGATAGCTGCAGCCAGTGAAGCCACCACCAGCGAAGCCGAAAATAGTTCATTAATCTTCGCCGGAGTATTGCTAAGTTTAGTGGTCATTTACTTCGCTAGCAAACTGGGCGGCGAACTTTGTGCGCGGATAAACTTGCCACCTGTACTGGGGGAACTCGTCGGTGGGGTAGTTGTGGGAGTCTCGGCACTACATCTGCTAGTCTTTCCCGAAGCGGGGGCAGATAGCGCTAGCTCAATGATTGTCAGCTTTCTGGAGCGCACAGCCGGTCTGAATCCAATGGCGGCTGATTCTGTATTTCAGACTCAGAGTGAGGTGATCTCGGTTCTAGCCGAACTGGGTGTGGTGATTCTTCTGTTTGAAATTGGATTGGAATCGGATCTGCAAGAACTGATCCGAGTCGGTCCACAAGCAGCAGTCGTGGCAATTGTTGGGGTAATTGCCCCCTTTGCTGCAGGTACCGCTGGTTTGACCTACTTGTTCGATGTTCCGGCAGTACCGGCAATTTTTGCGGGGGCGGCGCTAACCGCTACCAGTATTGGGATTACCGCCAAAGTTTTAGCCGAAATCGGCAGTCTGAGTTCTAAAGAAGGTCAAATTATCATTGGTGCAGCGGTTTTAGACGACGTTTTAGGCATCATCGTGCTAGCGGTGGTGGCGAGTTTAGCAAAAACCGGGGAAATCGCGATCGCGAATGTTATTTATCTAATCATCAGTGCGGGTGTCTTTTTAGTCGGTTCCATTTTAGTGGGACGCTTTCTTGGTCCCTACTTCGTCGCCTTGGTAGATGAAATGAAGACAAGGGGTCAGGTATTACTCACCGCCCTAATTTTTGCCGCGATTCTGTCTTACATCGCCGCTGCGATTCAACTCGAAGCTATTTTAGGCGCATTTGCAGCGGGCTTAATTTTGGCAGAAACGGATAAACGCGGCGAATTAGAGGAACAGGTGTTACCCGTAGCCGATGTGCTCACCCCGATTTTCTTTGTGGTGGTTGGTGCCAAAACGGATTTAAGTGTACTCAACCCAGCCGTTCCCAGCAATCGGGAAGGGTTGATTTTGGCAGTGTTCCTGATCGTTGTGGCGATTATCGGTAAGGTAATCACAGGCTTTACCGTTTTTGGTCAACCGGGTATTAATCGTCTGGCAATTGGTGTGGGTATGATTCCCCGAGGCGAAGTGGGACTCGTTTTTGCCGGAGTCGGTTCAGCCAGTGGGGCGCTTTCGCCAGCAACTGAGGCAGCGATTATCATGATGGTGATTATAACTACCTTTGTGGCTCCTCCCTTATTACGATTAGTCTTAAAAGAACCCGAAACTGTCCCAGGAACAGAGCCAGTGGAAACCTTGTCAGATTCTAAACCAGAATGACTTAATCATCCCCAGTTCTCCTCTGTACAAGCAGGGGGAGCAATGTAGAGACGCGCCATGGCGCGTCTCTTAGCAGGGGGAGCAGTTGGGATTGTTCATCCGAAAAGGGACTATACTATTTTTTTTGAAACTTAAATTCGTTACTCTACGTCCCTGAAAGCTGAGTGTCTATAACAGCTAATCAACTCAACTTGGGTGAGTCACATTGGTTTAAGCCAGGGTGGAAACCAAAGCGAGCAGTTGGACTTCGGGATATAGGGTGAACCCGCTCAACCTCACTGAGTTCGGTTTGGAACTCAACAACTGCCTTTTGTGAAAAGCCACCCACCTAAATGCTGTATGCAGCACCGAGCTTTAAGTTAGGAGCAATAATTGTGAGATTTCGCTGGCTACTGTTACTCTCCAGCTTTTTGAGTGTTTTTCTCTATACATCGACAGCACAAGCGCGTCAACTGCTGTTTTGGCGTTTTGACCGCGATCAAAACCAGTTGGTATTTACAACCGATGAGGGAGTTCAGCCGAGGGCGCAACTGATTGCTGATCCGACTCGGCTAGTTATTGATTTGCCAGGAACTAGACTGGGACGCCCGACGGTGAATCAACGAGTGGGGGGCGCGATTCAAGAAATCCGAGTGGGGCAATTTGAAAACCAAACCACTCGGATTGTGGTTGAATTAGCCCCTGGTTATACCCTTGACCCCCAACAGGTGCAATTTAGAGGCATCTCGCCGACTCAGTGGACGGTCAATATACCCAATCCTCAACAAATATCAACCTCGCCCAGTCTGCCGCCCCCAGTAACTAATGTCCCCAATCGCCAATCTCCCCAACCGAGTCCGCCAACAACAGTGGAACGATCGGTGACGGTGGAAACATCGGCGACACAACTGGATAGTTTTCAGGTGACTCGGAATGGATTTTTTATCCGTACCGATGACAGAGCACCGGATGAGATTAAGGTGAAGCGGAGTCGCGATCGCCGCCAGATCGATATTGAGGTAGAGGGTTTGAATCTCTCCCGGAGTCTGGCTGAGCAAAAGCTGGACGTTAATCGCTACGGCGTCAGCCAAATCCAATTCCAGCAGATCAAAAATTCACCGCCTTTGGCTCGGATCACGTTAAATGTGAGCCGAGATAGTCCAGATTGGCAGGCACTATACAGCGATGTCGGCGGGATTGTGGTTATCCCTAGAGGTACCTCGGCATCGAGTTTAGAGAATCGCTCTAATGCTTCGAGTAATATCCTGGTTTCTTCTCCTTCGCGATCGGGAAACTCGAACCAACGAGCTAGCACCAATCAACTGGCGATGATTCAGTCGGTTGAACTGGGAAACAATCAGACTCAACTTTTGATTCAAGCGGATCGGAGCATCAGAGCCACAAGTCGTTGGGACGCGAATAATAATGCTTATCGGATTACTATCCCAGATGCCCAATTAGCTGATCAGGTTAGAGGACCTCAGCTTAATGCCAATAGTCCTCTATCACGGGTATTGCTGCGCCAGCAAGACTCCAGCACGGTGGTAATTTTGGTGCAGCCAAGTTCGGGAACTCAGATTGGCAGCCTTAACCAAATCAGCGATCGCCTGTTGGCGCTACCTGTACAACAAAGACAAGCAACATTACCTCCCCGTGAATCGATTCGGGTACCACCGCCGAGTTCATCCACACCCTCAACCTCATTGCCCACGGTTCCCAATAGTCGGGTGGTGGTTATGGTTGATCCGGGACATGGCGGTAAAGATCCTGGAGCCGTTGGCATTGGCGGATTACGGGAAAAGGACGTGATTTTACCCATTGCCCAAGAAGTGGCAGCTTTATTGGAAAAGCAGGGTGTGCAAGCCGTATTGACGCGCAATAGTGATTATTTCGTGGATCTAGCTCCCCGTGTGACCATGGCAGAGCGAGTCAATGCTAATCTATTTGTCAGTATTCATGCGAATGCCATCAGTCTCAGCCGACCGGATGTCAATGGATTGGAAACTTATTATTTCTCCAGTGGTCAACGTCTTGCCCAGACGATTCACAACAACATTTTACAGACGGTTCCGGTTCAGAATCGGGGAGTCCGCAACGCCCGGTTTTATGTCCTCAGAAAAAGCTCAATGCCAGCAGTTTTGGTGGAAGTGGGTTTTGTCACCGGTCGAGATGATGCGGCGAAATTAAATGATCCAAATCATCGTAGCCAGATGGCACAGGCGATCGCTCGTGGTATCCTTCAGTACATTCAGCAGAATTTTTAGCACAAGTGTGATCAGGGTTTTCCATAATCCCCTTGACCGAGTGCGAGAATTCTTTGACGAATGACGAATGACAAATGACATAAACAAATGACGAATGACGAATGACAAACGACCCGATTTTGACCTCAAGGGGAGACGCACAGCGCCGTCATATTGGTGTATTTGACAGTGGTGTTGGGGGACTTACTGTTCTCAGAGAACTCTATCGACAACTTCCCAATGAATCGATTCTTTATTTTGCCGATACAGCTCGACTCCCTTATGGAACCCGCTCGGCTAGGGAAATCGTGCAGTTTGGTCACGAGATTCTCACTTGGATGGTACAGCAAGATGTCAAAATGGTGGTTCTGGCTTGTAACACCAGTGACGCCTTAGCCCTAGACAGCTTACGGCGCGATTTTCAACTACCAATTTTGGGATTGATTTTGCCCGGATCTCGTGCCGCTGTACAAGTAGGGCGTCGGATTGGCGTGATTGCTACCCCCGCGACGGCGGCGAGTAATGCCTATCGACGCGCGTTGTTGGAAGTGGAACCCACGGTTCAGGTTTGGCAAGTCGGCTGTCCAGAGTTTGTCCCTTTAGTTGAGCAAAATCGTTTATACGAGCCCTATACCTCTGAAATCGCGTCCCAGTATCTGACGCCATTACTCCAGCAGCGAATTGATACGTTGATTTATGGGTGTACCCATTATCCGTTGTTAGCGCCTGTATTGCGACAAATTTTACCCGCGTCTGTACAATTGATTGATCCGGCTGAACATGTGGTGGCGGCGGCGGCGCAAGAGCTTGATTTAATGGGATTAAAAAATAGTTCACCACCGCTACCGACGCGATTTTGTGTCAGTGGTTGTCCGCAGCAGTTTGCTAAGTTATCGGTACAGTGGTTGGGGTGTACCCCAGTTGTGGAAAAAACCTATTTGCCAGATGCATCCCCTGTCTCTATGTCTGTGGAAGCGGTGGAGTAGGGGTTTCCCCATTGGTGTCAACTTAAGATTTTGTATGACTAGCGCCCAAAGTTTAGATCCCCCTAAATCCCCCATGAAAAAAAAGCTCCCGCATCCTCTGGTTCCCCCCGTGCAACAAAAAGCGAAGCATCCGCTGGTCTCCCACTTTTTAAGGGGGACGTGAGGGGGAGAATTCAAAGCCTCTCTCCTTGTAGGAGAGAGGTTTGGAGAGAGGTTTGGAGAGATCCCGACCAAAAGTAAGGTAGCTGCTGGGGGTGATTGGGGAAAAGGCAACAGGCAACAGATCAAAGCCGCTACTCGCCCATGGACAGGGCGACCCTAACGATTCAACTCTGGCTCATCCCAGTCGCCGTCTAAGCCGATGTGGTTAGTGTGGGTGGGTCAGTCCATGCCTACTATAAGCGAGATTTGGCGAAAATATTTACGTCGCGAGAGCTGTTGACCATTGGTATCGTTTTCTTAAAACTAGACTACATTGGACAATTCCCCAGCTTAGCACTCCCCAACAATGTGAACGGTGGAGTGATTTGATACGGTCGAAAAAAGCCTCTTAAATTCTAATTGTTTAGTAATTTTTCTTCCTTCTCAGCTTCAGGTTGTAGCTGGGTGAATTTTTCGTAGTCTAAAGTCCAGTTGATAGCCTCAAACCTGCGATTACTCACCTTCTGGCGACGGGAGACTCGTTTTTGAATTACCCGTAGGCGTTTTTGTGCCTTGCGATAGTGCTGAGGGATTGCTACGGTTTCACCTTCAGATGTAGTCAAGAAATCCTTCAAGCCTACGTCAATTCCTGTGATTGAGTCAGGGTTGAAATCGGGTTTAATTTCTGGGACTGTCTTATCTTTGCCCTTCCCGTTGCTGTCGCCTTTGAGAAAGCGGTCAAAAGTTAGCTTAACTCTCTATTGACTGGTTGTTGAGCTGTGCCGAAGCATGGTTGCTTGCGTCCCTACAGCAAAGAGCCTGTCCATCCCGACACCGAAGAGGTGTACCGCTTTCTTTGTTGGGCTTCCGGCGAAGAAAGCTAACGGTCATTTGTCAGGGAATAGGGAACAGGGTAAGGTAGAGTCTTGAGTTAACTCACAAAAGATTTTCCCTACACCCTGCACTCCTGCACTCCTACACCCTGCACTCCTGCACTCCTGCACCCCTGCACCCCTGCCTTAAACGAGAAAGTATAATCTGAGTAGCAACCACGTTGCCCCAGAAGAAGGTTAAGCTAGAGAAAAAAGGGTAATCTAGATAGCTGGCTTCGTACAGACCTCAAAAGGTAATAACTTTTAATCACCTTAACTTATTGTTTCTAACTAAAGCAGAAACCGGAGTAAACAGAATGAGTCAGGCAGATAAACTCAAATTATTGATAGTGGACGATGAGCCTGACAATTTAGATTTATTATATAGAACGTTTCGGCGAGAGTTCCGGGTTTATAAAGCCGATGGAGCAATGAGCGCTCTAAGCATTTTGGATGAACAGGGAGAAATGGCAATCATTATCTCTGATCAGCGGATGCCCCTGATGAATGGTACAGAATTCTTGGGGAAAACAGTTAATCGCTTCCCCGATACAATTCGTATTCTCTTAACGGGGTATACAGACGTTGAAGATTTAGTAGAAGCAATTAACTCGGGCAAAGTATTTAAGTATATTACCAAACCCTGGAATCCGGAAAGCCTGAAAGTCATCGTTCAACAAGCGGCGGATACCTATCGAGTCCTCAAACAAAGAACCAATGAACTGAGCCGCGCTTTACGTCGCGAAGAACTCTTTAATGTCGTGACAACAGCCATTCGCGAATCGCTAGACTATAGCAGTATGTTGCAAACTGTTGTCACCACGATTGGTCAAACGTTCGAGGCAACGAGTTGTATCCTGCAACCTGTCGATGGTAATCACCTGATTTCAGAATCATTCTCTTACCAAGCTGAGCCAACAAAAGATTCTGAATCGTTACCTGATGTTGAACCGATTGTGCAAAATGTGCTGGAGTTCCGGAAAACCCAGCTTATTCAACAGCTAAGTGATGGTAATCATTCGGTGCATCTAGTTGTTCCTCTGATTTGGCAACAACAGCTATTGGGAGTGTTATCCCTTTATAAACAACAGTGTGATCAGCCTTGGATGTCAGAGGACATTCAACTCATTGAAGCTGTTGCTGAACAGGCAGCTTTAGCAATTTCTCAGGCAAAACTTTACCAACGCACCCAGTTACAAGCCGAACAGATGCGGGCTGAATTGGAGGTGGCTCGCCAGATTCAAAATAATTTGTTACGCCAAAGTTTACCCGAGGTGGAAGGGGTTAGAGTACAAGCCCACTGCTACCCAGCACGAGAAGTTGGCGGTGATTTTTTTGAAGTATACGTGCATCCCCAGGGAGATGTTTGGCTAGCCGTTGGTGATGTGTCGGGAAAGGGAGTGCCGGCTGCTTTATTTATGGCAAGTGCGATTTCTATTTTGCGCCGAGAATTGGCTCAAGAAATCTCTCCAGAACCTGAGGTGGTAATGGGAAACCTTAACAGCATTATGTCAGATGATCTGTTCAGTACCAACTGTTTTATCACGATGGTTTTAGCACGATATACGCCAACCTCGCGGCAGCTTGTCTATGCTAACGCAGGTCACATTTATCCTTTGGTTTGGGCTCATCGTTTAGTTGCCCAACAGCAATCAGCACCGGAATCATCTGTAACAGTAGAACCGGATTACCTACAAGCTAGGGGGATTCCTTTGGGTATTCTACCTGAATGGCAGGCAAGGGCTGGAACTTTGACGTTACATACAGGTGATGTTTTACTGCTGATCAGTGATGGTATTACAGAAGCAACGGTGAAGGAGGTTAAGCATTGCTCCGATTCTCAAAACCATAAATCTAGTAAATCTCTGACGAATTCAATGCTGGGAACATTAGGTCTTTGGCAACTTCTGCTTCAGGAGCCAGCTCCCTTTAATCTACCCCATTTATTAGTTCGCATCCGCGAGGAGACTAACAATGTTCAGGAAGATGATCAAACGATTCTCTCGATGGAGGTTTTATAGTTGATGAAAACGGAGCTGCATGTACCAAGTGACTTGAAGTTTTTGACCATTGTCGAAAGCTGGTTACTGGGAAGTTTGGAAGTGGAATTAGGAGATTCAGTGGATTGGCAATGTCAATCGAGTCGGTTAAGACTGGCGTTAGTGGAAGCCTATTCCAATGTTGTGCGTCATGCTCATCGCGATCAACCCAATTTACCCATTTTGATTCGCTTGGAACTCAAAGAGCGAGACATTGCTTTGGAAATTTGGGATCACGGCAAAGGGTATGACATCACTAACTATAATCAACCCTCTCCAGAAGCTAAACAGGAAAGCGGATATGGCTGGCTGATTATGCAAAAGCTTATGGATAGAGTCGAGTATCGCTTGCAGATCAACGGTCGCAACTGTCTCAAGATGGAAACGAGCTTGCCTAAAGCTGACGAATGATTGCTGATTGCTCCTATTTTTGTTAAACATAAAATTGTAACACTTTATCGAATGTGGGGCAGTAATTGTTACAAGAATTTACAAAAAAGCCGATATTTCTAATGAAATCTATAAGGTTTGTTAAATTTGCTTGATTTAGATATCTTAATCTATAGGATTTTAAATAGTTAAGTCTCAAGAGCGACTTGACCTATCTGTTTAAGGATGCCCCTTGTTCTCTTGCTGGTGAGCATTTTTAAACGAGAGTTAGCCGTTAAGTTTAGTGCAATCAAAAATTTTGTTCCTATGACACAGCCGTTTATCTTGTCTCCCCGCTACCGACTAGATGACGATTCCCCATGGTTGGAAGGAATTGATCCATCACGCCACTACTGGATTGCCATCAATGGTGATCCGGATATCCAGGTAGCGATTCCAGGATTAACGGTGTCATCACTCAAGGAATGGAAGCAAAGCATTCGGCGGTTCCGAAGTCTTCAACCGGGCGCTCGCATGGAAGTAGTGCGAATTGCCAATACCTTGACCATTGAGTGTATCAGCGCCAACTGCTACGCGATCGCGACTGAAATTGACGGCGCAGGGGTCTGGCATTTATTTGACCAAGAAGCATTAGAGAGTTTGTTGATGACAGCTCATCCCGATTGGCTTTGTGCACCCAGAGATATTGAGTTGGGGCGTCAACGGCTAGCTCGTTCCTGGGAGCAAGTGGCGGCTTAATTAGTCATTAGTCATTGGTTGATCGTCATTCGTTGATCGTCTGAAGCTGAGGAGTTGTTGAGGTGACGCTAACAGCTTAATTCTGACCGAAAATTGGGGATACAAGCCCCGTCCTTATAGGGCGGCTTTTTATTTGATAAATCGTCCTGTTATTTTGTCAAACAGTTGTATAATGGTGTTAGGAGGTGATGCAATTGTTTAATTTAACCTACGAGTTCAAACT